>CAXNER010000031.1:0-7967 GCA_964201315.1 Legionellaceae bacterium | reverse complement strand
TGATTTGCTGGATGCAGGTATGATCTTTGGCACTGGTTTCGCTCCATTCCGGGGCGGCCCAATGCATTATGCTAAGCATTTTGGTCATGACAAACTGAATGCTCTTTTCACGCAGCTTGAAACACAATATGGTGGGCGATTTAAGGCAGACGCCGGTCTGTAGATAAATGACAAACGTTGTTTTTCGTATCCCTCGTGGCACAAGAGTATGTCTTTTGCCACGGACAAGGGGTTATGTTGGAAAAAAAGCCTTAGTTCTTATTAGTATTTTATTATTATTACTTTCACATCTTTCATGTGCAACAACATTGGTCATACCTCCTGATGGAGATGTTGTTGGAGAAATTGAGTATGTAAATCCAATAGCAGGTGAAACTTTAGCTGAGGTTGGATTACGTTACGACATTGGCTACTATGAAATGGTCAATGCGAACCCACATGTTGATTCAAAAAGACCTTTGTCCGCGCAAGCGCGTTTGCTTATACCGTCACAATATATTTTGCCGCCGGTTTCTCGCCATGGATTGGTTATTAATCTCGCAGAATTTCGTCTTTATTTTTTTCCTGAAAATGATAATGTGGTTATGACTTACCCCGTTGGCATTGGTCGTAAAGGATGGAGTACCCCTGTTGGTTTGACGAAAGTTATTGCAAAACAGGTGAATCCAACGTGGCGACCTACGGCTAGTGTACTTGCACAAGCTGAAAAAAATGGTGTGCAATTTCCAGATGTATTTCCATCGGGTCCAGCTAATCCATTAGGTAAATATGCGCTCCGGTTAGGTTGGCCTACCTATCTTATCCATGGTGCCAATCACACCGGTGGTATTGGTGAGCGTGTTAGCGCGGGTTGTATTCGCATGTTGCCTGATGACATTGATTATCTATTTGAACTCGTTCCAGTTGGCGCTAGTGTACGTGTAGTAAATATCCCAGTTAAGTTTGGTAGGCTTTATGGAGCACTGTATGTGGAAATTCATCCACCGCTACTTTCACAAAAAAACATAAGTTTAGACGCGCAGTTTGGTAATTATCTCGCACATAAAAATATGGAGATTGCTTTGACCAAAAAGATGATAAGTCTAGAACTGGGGCAACCAACGGGCGTGCCACAAAAAATAGCGACTTATAAAAAGTAAATTCAGTACAATACGTAATTTGAAAGTAAGCGCTTAAATAACCGCCCCTTTCACCGGCATGATAAGTTCGGGTATATTTCTCATGCTATCCAATAATTGAGGGTTGATGTTGTATGGGAGTAAGGCTTCAAGCTCAACCAGGGTATTTGCTTGAGTGACATGCATTAAGGCGTATTTGAACCAAGCAAAGGTATCGATTTTATGGGCTTTACAGGTTTCGATTAAAGAAAAAAGGATGCTTCCTGCAGACGCACCGCTCTCACTACCATGGAATAACCAATTCTTGCGTCCAATAACGAAGGGCTTTATAGAGCGTTCACTGAGATTGTTGTCAATTTCGAGACGCCCATCGCTCAAATACATGTTAAGGGCTTGCCAATGGTTAAGGCTGTAAAACAAGGCTTTACCCAAGGGACTTTTTGGGGGCACCTTGGTTTGGTTGGTGTCGAGCAATGTTTTGATATCATGTAAGATAGGTAAGGCAATCGTCTGGCGTTCAGCAAAAACAATTTCTGGTCTCGCTTTTTTCTCTTTTAAGGCTTTTTCCAGAAAATAGAGTTTTGCCACCAATGCAATGATTTGATTTGCTAAACCTTGTTTTTTAGAGCCTTGTTTGACTACATCTACAAAATAACGCCTCGCATGCGCAAAGCAAGCAACGTGTTTAATGCGTCCTAAGAGACCAAGCTCAATGTACGCTTTATAACAATCTGCATGTAAATAGCCTTTGAAGTCCGCAAAAAAATCGGTGGCAATCCCATGTGAGCGCGTGGGATGATATTGATAAACAAAAGCCCGTTTGTCAGGGGGCCCTCCAATAAACAACCACATATAAGATTTTTGCGTGGGCAATCGGTCTTTTTCATTGAGCACCTGCAATGTGGTTTCATCAGAATAGGCCACATCATGCTCCTGAATGTTTGCCTCCATGAGTTTTACCAGTGGACTCAGTAAATGAGCTGATTTAATCATCCATTGGCTGAGTGTTGCTCGTGTCACGGGAACCCCCGCATCACTAAATATTGTTTCTTGTCGATACAATGGCATGTGATGATTAAATTTGCTGTTGATGATGGCGGCCAATAACCCTGGCGCTGCAATGCTTTGTGGAATGGGTTGCTTCGGCATAGGGGCCGTTCGAATGGTTTCTTCACACGTCTTGCACGCATATTTTTTTCGAATGTGAACCACTCGGAATGTCATTTGTGGGAGCGTATCCAACTGCTCTGTGACGGTATCGCTAATGTGTGTTAAGGCACAGCCACAGGAGCATTGTTTTTCTGCATCGGTTAAATCATGTATTTTTTCAATGTATGGGAGTGATTTTGGTAGGGCTTTACGTCCAGTGCCTTTTTTGTTGCGGGTATAGGTGATGGTTTCAGTCGTGTCTCCTGTTGAAACATCAGGTTGCGCATCAACCGTGTAGGTCTCATCAAATTCAAATGCCCCTTGCTCCGGCACTACACCTTTTTCCGTTTTACGACCAAAGCGTGCTTGTGTGAATAAATGCAATCGATGGCGCAGTGCTTCAATCGTGGTTTCTTGCTTGGCAACGAGGGATAATAAACGCGCATATTCTTGTTGGTATTCTTCTAATGATGCAGTTTTAGAAAGGCTCATGCTAATGTATTTTCAATGAATTTAATGTGGATAATTATACCATAAATCATTGAAAAATTAAGCATTATTCTATAATAATCATCAAGTTGGTTTAAAAATATTGCGTATAATCTAATGTGTTAAACTCGTGCATCAGCATGAAATCTAAGCCCGCTAATAACCAATCCAACTGCATGGATGTAATGGCATAATGATCATTTTCTTGATGCGTAAATTTGTACTTACCCTTCTCAAGTCGCTTATGATAAAGAACAAATCCATTTTTCTCCCAAAAAAGGCACTTAACCTTATTACGTTCCCGATTATAAAAAACGTACACAGAGCCATCCATCAATGATGTTGAATAATGCTCAACAACCAGTTGGCTCAATCCATTGATAGCCTTTCTAAAATCAACCGGTGATGTTGCAACAAAAATCTTGGTTTCATCCGATAACCGTAGCATCATAACTCCCGTACGAATGAAAGCACGTGATTTAATAATGGGGTACTCACGCTATTATCAATGCCTATTCGGATCCCATTAGGTAATGCCATTTGTATGCTGGGGGTCACATGAGGTTTGCCTAACGCTTGTGGCGATTCAAGTGTTGAAAAACGAAGAGTTGGTTTTGGGGCTTCTTCTGACAAAATCCGAGAGCGCCAGTAACAAAATGAACTGATTCTTACTCCTTCTTGCTCACAATATTTTGATTGTGATAATCCACTCCTTAACCATTTTTCTTGATGCGCTCGCCAAACGTCAATACCAAGTGATTTGCCTTTATGGTTCATTTATTTCTCCATCTTTTTAAGAAAGAGAAAGTATCTCTGAGAAAAATGGATGGCGATAGGTGAGGTTATTTAAGCGTTTACTTTTAAGCGAACACTAATGTTTGATCTTCAATAAAGTGGATAGGAAGGAAGAACGTTCAGCTTGGCAACAAGTATACTTGCCTATTATGGATAAACCGCACTTACGTATCACAGGCTCACGGAGCAAAGCGCTTGGTCTTTAGTTTTTATGCTAGTTATTTTTGTTTATTACTACTTATAGATGGGCTTACTAATAGATCATCACCCTGAAACAATCGCTCTAAACTAATATTAAATAGTTGCTTAAGATGGACATCCGTTTCTTGAATATGTACTTGCCAGAGTTTGTCGAGTGGTTCTTCATGACTTACTAATTCTTTATAATTGGGTAAGCGGTAGGGCAGCAATTGAGCAAGATCATACAGTGTTAATTGGCCTAGATCGCGGCTTAATATATAGTGGTCATCATTTGTCGTCTTTATTAACTGGAGAGTAGTGAGTTGTTTGATCATGTCGCCAGCATCAATTGCATAAGCTTGCCTGCTTGCATTAATTAACGCATCTATCGTAAGTCCCTTGCCAACTTGTTGTGCTAATCTGAGTTGATATAACCAAATGAGCGCGTGCGAAAAACCATCTAGTGGAATCCCCGTACGTCTTTGGTGATGGACTGACAAAGCGTAACTTATCTCAGCTCCCAATAACGTGATAAACCATACCCAGTAGACCCACGCGAAAAAAATGGGCACAGTGGCAAATGCTCCATACAATAATTGATAGGTGTTGTAGTGCGTTAAATAGTAGGCAAAGGCTGATTTGGCTGATTCAAATAAGAGGGCCGCAATTATTCCCCCACAAAGTCCATGGAGAAATCGCACTGGGCAATTAGGAACAACAACATACAGAAAAGTGAATCCCGTAAGAGAGCATAAAAAAGGCAGGTAGTTTAATAAAGCGGGAATATCTCGATCTGCAAAAAAAGGCATTGAGAGAAAATAGGAGCTGACAGCGAGGCTTAATCCTAATAATAGCGGGGCAAGGGACATGATCGCCCAATAAAGCAGAAAAGCAGAGATGCCATGCCTGGATGAGCTGACTCGCCAAATTTTGTTCATGGCACTTTCTATTGTATACATGACCAAAAATGCCACGATAAATAAAAAAACAACGCCAATAGCGGATAACTTGGAAACTTGAGATGCAAACGTTTGTAGATAATTTTGTACAATTGTACCGGTGGTTGGGACAAAATTAGAAAAAATAAAATTTTGGATGGGCGTCGTTAATTCTTGGAAAACAGGGAACGTGGATAAAATGGCGAAACTTACTGTCATAAGTGGTACTATCGCAAGCATCGTAGAAAAGGCTAGTGCCGATGCGCGATAGGGACAATCGTCTTCAATAAAGTGGCGTGCAACAAAGTAGATAAAGCGTTTGCTGTCGGCCAATATGTCAGCTAATTTTTGCATTATAATCATCAAATTTGTACCATCAGATTTTTCAATGTTTATCTGCCAGGGCTTGCGCAAAATCCAAATTGTAGGTGTGTTTTTTAAACCAACGAAAGCCCGCAATAGCATTATGGATGCGTTTTATATCTGTTATCGGCTTTCAACGGTTAAAAAAATACACCTACAATTTGGATTTTTCGTAAGCCCTATCTGTTTACTATGGCATAAAAAAAACGAATAGGGTTAAAGTCTGTTGACATTTTTACTATCTTAGCCAAAATGGCTGATTTATTTTGTTGGAGAATGCCGGTGACAAAACCCTTCGTGTTGGTACTTTATTATTCCCGCACAGGCGCTGTGTTGCAGCTTGCACAATACATTGCGCGTGGTGTGGCATCTGTTGATGGTATTGAGGCGCGCATCAGAGCGGTACCTCGGGTGTCAACCACGTGTGAAGCCGTGGATAAAGCCATTCCTGATGAGGGAGCACCTTATGCTACGTTAGAGGATTTACGTGATTGTGCTGGACTGGCTTTAGGGAGTCCCACTCGATTTGGTAATATGGCGGCACCCATGAAATATTTTCTTGATGGTACGACGTCATTGTGGCTTGCTGGTGATTTGGTTGATAAACCGGCTTGTGTGTTCTCCTCTTCCGCGTCGATGCATGGTGGTCAAGAAACAACCTTAACCAGTATGATGTTGCCTTTATTGCACCATGGTATGTTGTTGGTGGGCTTGCCTTACACTGAGTCGGCGTTGAATACAACGCAAACAGGTGGAACCCCTTATGGGGTTACCCATGTGGCAGGGGTCAGCAATGATACGTCATTAAGTCAAGATGAAATTACCTTGGCTAAACGTTTAGGTGAGCGCTTAGGACGTATTTCCCTGAGCATGCTCCCTAATTATTAACAGTGAGACAACGTGAAAGTAATCAGTTTTAATGCGAATGGTATTCGTTCAGCTGCCCGTAAGGGCTTTTATGATTGGCTACATGGCCAGCAGGCTGATTTTGTTTGTGTCCAAGAAACTAGAGCACAATTATACCAGCTGGAATCAGACCCTCAATATTTTCCGGGTGATTTTTATTGTGATTATTATGATGCAATAAAAAAGGGATACAGTGGTGTGGCAATCTATGCACGTCAAAAGCCTCAACAAGTGCAAAAAGGCTTAGGTTTTGAGTCTTGTGATGAAGAGGGACGTTATATTCAATTTGATTATCCTAATTTAAGCGTGATTTCACTTTATTTGCCATCAGGAACCAGTGGTGAAGGGCGGCAAGACATCAAATATGATTTTTTGGCGCGTTTTGCAAAACACCTTAGCGAATTAAAAGCATTAGGGCGAGAGTTGATTATTTGTGGAGACTACAATATTGCGCATAAAAATATAGATATTAAAAACTGGCGTGGAAATCAGAAAAACTCAGGTTTTTTACCAGAGGAGCGTGCTTGGATGGATGAGTTGTTTGGTCCACTAGGTTTTGTCGATGCCTTTCGCCAAAAAAATCAGGAGGCGGAGCAATACACTTGGTGGTCTAATCGGGGGCAGGCTTTTGCTAAAAACGTGGGTTGGCGGATTGATTATCAAGTGATTACTCCAGGGATAGCGAAAGGTGTGGTAGTTGCTGATATTTATCGTGAAGGTCGGTTTTCAGATCACGCCCCTTTACTTATTGAATATGAAGGGATATCAGTATGAATAAGCCTCGGGTATTAAAATTAGCAAGTTGGAATGTAAATTCATTAAAAGTTCGTTTGGAGCAAGTGTTACAGTGGATTGAATCCTCTCACGTTGATGTCTTGGCGTTGCAAGAGACTAAAATGACTGATGAACAATTTCCCGCTGCTATTTTTCAGGAGCGAGGGCTTTACGTGGTTTACTCAGGTCAAAAAACATACAATGGTGTTGCTGTTATAAGCAGATACCCTGTTGAAGATGTTGTTACTGATGTTCTAGGGTTAGATGATCCGCAACGACGTATATTGGCTGTAACGGTTGAGGGTATTCGCCTTATTAATCTATATGTGCCTAATGGTGCTGTGGTTGGCTCGGATAAGTACGATTACAAATTGATGTGGTTGAAAAAAGTAAACGATTTTATCGAGCAGCAATTAAACCATTATCCAAAAGTAGCTGTGGTTGGTGATTTTAATATTGCGCCTGAGGATAGGGATGTCCATTCCCCAGAGGAGTGGAAAGATTGTGTGTTGGTAAGCCCAGCAGAGCGTCGGGCATTTGTACAGTTAATCGAGCTGGGTTTGAATGATAGCTTTCGTAACTTTACCAAAGATACCGAGCACTACAGCTGGTGGGATTATCGAGCTGCCGCTTTTCGACGTAACCGTGGCTTACGTATAGATCACATATTACTAAGTGACGCTCTTAATGGTCAGTGTTTGGAGAGCCGCATTGACGTTGAGCCTCGACGTGACGAACGTCCTTCTGATCACGCACCAGTATGGGTGACTCTCTCTGTTGGGTAGGATGTGAATTAAATTTGATTTAAAGGTGTATTTCTGGTATTGTTTCGCGTCATTTTAGGTTTATAAAGAGCATGGTGCCTGGCGTCTAACCGGTGGCGATGCTCGTTATGCAATTAAAGAGAGTGGTACTATGAAAGCTTCGATCCATCCTGATTATAAGACTATCAATGTGACCTGTAGTTGTGGGCACATTTTTGAAACACGTTCAACGTTGTGCAGTGACTTGAGCATTGAAGTCTGTGCAAATTGCCATCCTTTCTACACCGGTAAACAAAAACTGGTAGATACTGGCGGCCGGGTACAGAAATTCCGTGATCGTTATAAAACTCGTGGTACAGCTCAGCCTGACGCGTAAGTTTTTGTTTATCATAGACAATGCCAGTAAATTGGCATTGTCTATGATAAAAAATGAAATACCCTTGTCTTCGCTCATCATTCAGGATTAGAGGATGCATTGATTGTATGCTATG
>CAXNER010000030.1:0-8096 GCA_964201315.1 Legionellaceae bacterium | reverse complement strand
GTATTGAAGTTACTTATCTTAGTACCACTCACTTTAGTAGCCTTGGAGCGCTGCTGTAATTCAATGCGTAACCCTTTCTGTTGCTTATTCGGAGGCATCCACAACATTGTTCGAATACTGACCGCCTGTTTAACCTCAAATACAAGTCTCAACGTTTGTAAGCTCGTGTGTCCACTTCTAACCCGAAAAATCAAGCCATTACCCAACGCGAGCCTATTCACATCTATCGATGTGTTTGTCTGAAAAAAATCTACAACAACGCGCTCAGGATTGGTCAACGTAAATGTTTTATGCACGAATGGTCCATTGACGGCAAATTCGATTGACGTGCCTCCTTTGGACTCCTTAACAATTAGCGAATCAAGTTTTGCAGCCATTGCCATGCCACAAAATAACATCAGAAAATACAATGACACGGCTCGAATACCCATCACCCACCTACAAAACAAGATAAAACACGAGCGCCAGCAGAACTCAATGCACGTACCTGCATTTCACGTCCTGCACCTTTTATATCCAGGGTAAAGCTCACATCAATCGAGGTAAGCGCACTGACTGCGCGTTCTGGCCATTCAATACAACAAATGGCATCAGCCGCAAAATAATCGCGAAAACCTATATCATCAAGCTCAGATTCGTCATGAATCCGATATAGATCAAAATGATGTAGTTGTGAATGGCGACCCACATAACTTTCTACGATGGAAAAGGTAGGGCTTTTAATAGCACCATTTACGCCCAGAGCTTGTAGCATTGCCCTAATAAATGTAGTTTTTCCCGCTCCAATTTGACCACAAAACGTTAACACCAGCGGCGAAAACACGCAATCAGCGATACGTGCAGCCACTTTTTCGCTTGTCTGTTCTGTTGGCAAATCAATCACTGCCGTCTGATTTATCATGCGATTTACCGCCTCAGAATTTTGCGTCATTACGTGCATTTGTTGATATGACGGCGCAGGTAGGGCATTAAATCACTAGCCAATAATCCCCGCTCACCTTGTGTAATTACAGCATCATCAGCCGCCTTGGCATGCAACCACACACCGAGCTTGGCCGCGTTTTTAAGCACTACACCTTGTGCAAGTAAACCACCAATAACACCACTTAAAACATCACCCATCCCAGCACTTGCCATACCAGGATTTCCAGCAGCACAGATGTAGGTTTCTCCCGCCCCACTATTCACAACGGTACCAGCCCCTTTGAGGACCACGCAACCACCATATTGTTGTTGAATAAGCTGTGCAGATTTGCACCGGTCAGCTTGAATATCAGCGGTCGAACAAGCCAGCAAATCAGAGGCTTCCCCTGGATGTGGCGTAAGTACCCAATTGTCATCATGCTGTGGATTTTTTGCCAACATACGCAAAGCAGACGCGTCAATCACCAAAGGTAACTGTGCAGAAATCGCTGCTTGGAACAATGAATAAGCCCACTCTGAATCACCCAGTCCAGGTCCAATTATACCAATAGTTGCCTTCGCTAATAATGGCAAAAGGGAATCCACGTCATCAATGCCATGGATCATGACCTCAGGAAGTGATGGCAATACCTTGCCCGCATGTTCAGGCAATGTCGCGACTGTCACCATTCCTGCACCTACCCGTAGAGCTGCAAGTGCGCTTAAATACACAGCTCCTGGCATGCCCGGGCCGCCTCCGATTACCAATACGTGGCCATACAAACCTTTATGTGAATTTTTACGACGGGGCATGATTACCCCGTGCATTAAATGCTCATCAAGTTGATAGGCGGCCGGCACAATCCTAGCGAAACCTGCCTCCAATTGCAGATCATCACAAATGATTTTTCCGCAATGATCAGGACCATCCAAAGAGTACAATCCAACTTTCGGCGCTATAAAGGTTATCGTTACTGCTGCATTGATACAAACACCGAGCACACGGCCAGTGTCTGCATCCAAACCGGATGGCACATCTAGAGCCAAAACTGGCAAGCCACTGTCATTAATAAGATTGATAGCATGAGCAATTGAGCCCCGCACGCGGCCCTTAATACCAATACCCAACAAGCCATCAACTACTAATTCCACGTCACTGTCGATAATGTCGTCTAAACACTGACAGGATACACCTGCTTCAATTGCGGTGAGTGCGGCATGATTCGCCGCAGCAGGTAAATCCCCTATTGCTTTAAATTGATAGACAATTACTGAATACCCTTGTTGAAATGCAAGCCGCGCCAATACATACCCATCCCCAGCATTATTACCCCCACCACAAAAAACAGCGATGGTTCGTACATCCGGATAGAGCGTTTCTAGGGTGTTCAGGGCAGCAGTGCCTGCTCTCATCATCAAATCATCTTGGCTCATTCCCATTTCATCCAAGGCCATGCGCTCGCATAGACGGATATGCTGGGTAAGGTAAAGCGCTTTTTTTGGATTCATCATTTACAGAACTGACTCCCTGTTAATGGCACTTAAAAACGCACCAATATTAATGTCCTAAATTAGTGCGCTAAGGATATACCTTTCACAGATGGGTTTTAGCGGCCTTGGTAAAGCGTCATTTATTTTACTAGCTTTAATGCAGGCTTACTACGTGATTTCTTGTCTGATAAAGATGTAACGGGAGGCGACGGTGGCGGTGTTCCATCATAATCTTCACCGAATTCCATGCCTCGCCCATTCTCCTTCGCGTAAATAGCTAGCACTGCCGCTGGACTCAAAAAAATTTGTGTGGGGATCCCTGAGAACCGAGCCGTAAACAAAATTTTATCGTTTTCCATGTGCAAGCCACGGCATGCTATTGGTGAAATATTTAACACGATGCGTCCGCTATTCACATGATCTTGTGGCACTTCGACACCAGGAAATTCAGCGTTGACTAACAAATAAGGTGTTAATTCATTATCAACAATCCAATCATAAATTGCACGGATAAGATAAGGTCTATTTGAAGTCATGGTTATCACGCTGCCCTTAGCTGCCTCTCAGCATCTGTCAAACTTGCCTGAAATGATTCACGCTTAAACAAGCGTTGCATATAAGCATGCAATCCTTTGGCGTCTATCGAAATCTCTACACCCAATTGTGGCAAGCGCCAAAGCAATGGTGCTAACACGCAATCAAGCAACGAAAATTCATCACTAAGAAAATATGGTTTATCCGCAAATACTGGCTCCAAACCAACCAAGCTATCAAGTAACCGTTCGCGTGCTGATTCGACGTCGTTATTAGCATTAATCTGTTGCAACAAACAATACCAATCCTGTTCGATACGATGCATCATTTTACGTGTTTCCGCACGGGCAACTGGGTACACCGGCAGCAGAGGGGGATGAGGAAACCGCTCGTCTAAGTATTCCATAATGATTCGAGCTTCATACAAAACCAGTTCCCGATCAATTAACGTGGGCACTGTCCCATAAGGATTAACAACCAACAAATCACTGGGGGCATCTCCATTTTTAGCGGACATAATATCAACATTGACCCCTTTTTCTGCCAGTACAATCCGAACTTGGTGACTGTATATATCATCATTATCCGAAAACAAAGACATGATTGTGCGCTTTGCAACAATAGCCATTAACAACTCTCCTCGTCATCTGTTAAATCTAAAAAATCAGTCGAAGCCTACTACGATTGCTTTTTTAGGTTAAAGGCCGGTATTTTACCATACTTTCACTGCTCGTGCCGATAATGGATAAAAGAAGACCTCCGCCAGTATAATTTAAGATATCTTTCGCCAATAGAATTTATTCAACTGATAAGCCACCACCAGAAACAACGCTAGATACAGCATAACAAATATGCCTATCCGAATACGAATCAATTTAGTAGGTTCGGCTACGTAGACTAGAAACGTCACTAAATCACAAAGAGCGCGGTCAAATTGAGGCCCACTCATTTCACCAGGTTTTACTACAACCAACTGTGGTGGTAATTGATCATATAAATAAGTGCCGTCTTTTTGTGAGACTGCTTTAACCTCGCCCTTTAAAGGGGCTAGAACATTGGGCATCCCCACGTCTGGCACCAGCAAATTATTACCACCAAATGGTCTGGTTTTATCAACATAAAAACCATTCAAATATGTGTATAACCAAGAAGGACTATGCTCTCTGGCTATTAATGATAAATCAGGTGGCGGCATACCAAACCATTGCCGCGCATCTGCTTGAGGCATACTAATCTCTATTGGATCGTGAATTTTAGCCGTAGTAAAAATAAGGTTGTTAACCAACAAGGACTTGTCTATTGCGCCATCTTCGGTCGTCAGTCCAAGATCACTCGCTAGACGATTGTAACGCATGTAACGCAAAGAATGACAACCCGAACAATAATTCATAAATAGCTTCGCGCCCCGTTGCAATGAAGCGCTGTCATTTAGGTCAACAGTCACTGGAAGCAACGCCACAGCAGCTAATGCTCCCTGAGTCCAGCCTGTTAAAAGAAGCCAATATATGAAACGGCGACTCATACCCCTATCCTATTCGGAGCTTGCGAATACTTTTCATACCTACTATAAAAGGGCATAAACAAAAAATAAGCAAAGTAAATTGCTGTGCAAATACGTGATGTATATTGCCTGGTGGGCGTAACATTTACTGTACCTAAGTACCCTAAGATAAGAAAACTGATAATAAATAATAGCAATGCAAGCTTGGAAAAAACACCCTTGTAACGCATCGAACGCACAGGACTTTTATCAAACCAGGGCATGAGTAATAGAATAATAACGGACCCACCCATGACCATAATGCCAAACAATTTATCAGGTATTGCTCGTAACATGCTATAAAATGGCGTCATATACCATAAAGGGCTAATCTGCTCTGGGGTAATCAATGGGTCGGCAGGAACAAAATTAGATGACTCCAGAAAATACCCTCCCATGTCCGGTACGAAAAAAACAATAGCAAAAAATCCTACTAAAAAAACAAGTATGCCCACAAGATCTTTTAACGTGTAATAGGGATGAAAAGGAATGCCATCCAAGGGCCTTCCAGTATCATCAATGTTTTGACTAATATCTACTCCTTCTGGATTATTCGATCCTACTTTATGCAAAGCGACTAAGTGAAGGAAAACAAAGATTAACATCAATAAGGGAATGGCGATGACGTGCAACGCAAAAAATCGTTGCAAGGTCGCATTTCCTACGTGAAAATCACCCCGCAGCCAAGTAACCAACGTATCTCCAGCATACGGTATGGCGCCAAATAAAGAAGTTATAACCTGTGCGCCCCAATAGGACATTTGCCCCCAAGGCAATAGATATCCAAAAAACGCCTCAGCAAACATAAGAATAAACAGTAACATGCCCAATAACCAAACTAGTTCTCGTGGTTTTTGGTACGATCCATACAGTAATCCACGAAATAGGTGTAAGTAGATAACAATGAAAAACGCAGATGCCCCTGTCGTATGCATATAGCGTATCAACCAACCATAACGAACATCGCGCATAATATATTCAATCGAGCTAAATGCCTCTGCTGCTGTAGGCGTGTAAAACATGGTTAACCACAAACCTGTGACCAATTGAATCAGTAAAACGACTAACGCTATGGATCCAAAAACATAATAAAAATTTAAATTTTTAGGTACGTAATATTCTGTAACATGTTTTCTCCAGACACTGATTAATGGAAAACGTGCATCTACCCAGCTCACCAACCCATTCATCATCAATCCTTATTATTCATCTTCGCCAATGACTATCATGTGCTCACTGACAAATCGATAGGGTGGAACTTCTAAATTAATAGGAGCAGGGACATTCTTAAAAACCCTACCAGCAAGATCAAAGCTTGATCCATGACAGGGACAATAAAATCCCCCTGCCCAATCAGGTCCTAACTCTTTTTCAATAGGCTTGTAGTTGGGCGAACACCCTAAATGAGTGCAAATTCCTACCAATACCAAATAATCTGGTTTTATAGAGCGATAATTGTTTTTGGCATACGTGGGTTGTTGCGCTACAAGCGAATCGGGATCTCGTAGTCTCTCTTTACTGTCATTGAGATGATGGAGCATTTGGGATGTGCGTCGAATTATCCACACCGGTTTACCCCGCCATTCAACTGTAACTTGCTGGCCAGGTTCTAACTTACTCAAATCAACCTGTATTGATGCCCCAGAGGCCAAGGCTTTAGCGCTGGGCATCCATGACGTTATAAAAGGGGTTAAAGCACACAACACACCCACACCTCCTAAAACGCAGGTGGTAGTTAGTATAAAACGCCGACGTTGCTCATCGATCAAATCTTCATTTGAATCGTTGCTTATCGGGACTGGTGCTGGAATTTTCTCAGTCTTTGGGTCCATGATTCACTTCACTTATTCCTTGATTTAGTGCCAGTAACCTTGGAAGTCATTTCACAAACAAAAAACCCCACATAAAGCGGGGTTTTTTAAAAACTCTATTGCTAGCGCTTGGAATATTGTGTTGCACGTCGTGCTTTGTGCAAACCAACTTTCTTCCGCTCCACTCGGCGTGAGTCACGCGTTAATAAACCACGTGCACGCAATTTTCTGCGAAATGAATCAGGAGAAGCCTCAGCACCTTCTGGAATATCCTTCTCGTCATAACTAACCAAAGCACGAGCAATCCCTAAACGAATAGCGCCTGCTTGACCAGAAATTCCGCCACCAACAACTGTTGCATAGATGTCAAATTTACCAAGAACGTCTACTGCCTCAAGTGGCTGTCTGATAACCATACATGACGTTTCACGACCAAAATAGTCTTCCAAAACGCGATTATTAACTTTGATTTCGCCTTTACCAGGACGCATGAACACCCTTGCAGATGAACTTTTTCTGCGACCAGTACCATAGTATTGCTGCAATTCAGCCATAATACCTATTCCTTAATCTCAAGTTGCTTGGGTTGCTGTGCTTCATGTGGATGTTCCGAACCTACATAGATCTTGAGTTTACGGTACATCTCTCTGCCCAATGAATTTTTGGGAAGCATCCCTTTCACTGCCCGCTCAATAATACGCGCAGGGTTTTTTTCTTGCAGTTTATCAAAAGTCATGGATTTTATGCCACCTGGATACCCAGAATGGTTATAATACATCTTTTCTTTAAATTTGCGGCCAGTTACGGTCACTTTTTCTGCATTGGTAACAATAATAAAGTCACCTGTATCAACGTGTGGTGTATATTCCGCTTTATGTTTACCGCGTAAACGACGAGCAATTTCTGTAGCCATACGGCCCAATACTTGTTCACTGGCATCAACTACATACCAATCACGTTTTACTTCGTGTGCCTTGGCGCTAAATGTTTTCATTAAACTAACTCCGTACCGCCCTAATGAGAATCTTTTAATCTTGGACGGGCGATTTTAACTAAAACAAGATTAAGGTACAAGTAAAATGTACAGTAAAATGCACATTTTATTCTAATGGGGTGATTAAGAGATGCTCAACAAGGGTTCCACCCACCAAATGTGAGGTAATAATCTCATCAATATCTGCGTAAGATGAGTAAGTGTACCACACCCCCTCGGGGTAAATAACCAAAGAGGGCCCGACGCTGCAGCGCCCCAAACAACCAGACTTGCTTACTCTGAATTGGCCAGGCCCCTGCAAACCATGCTCCAATAGCTTGGCTTTAAAGTGATCAAAAAAAGACTCGCCACCAGTGTTTGCACAGCACTGCTTGCCAGCGGCCTTTTGATTGGTACATATAAAAATATGTTTTGTATAATGTGTCAACAGATTATTTATCTCGTGCTTCTATCTTTGTTTTTAATTTAAGGCCCGGCTTAAATGTAACCACCCGCCTCGCTGCCACAGGAATTTCTTCGCCTGTTTTAGGGTTTCTGCCCGGGCGCTGTGGTTTATCGCGCAAAGAAAAATTGCCAAACCCTGACAATTTCACATGATGACCACCTTCAAGCGCAAACCTAATTTCTTCAAAAAATTGATCAACAACTTCCTTAGCATCAGGTTTATTTAGTTCTACAACATTACACAAGGCATCCGCTATTATGGCTTTACTCAAAGCATTCACGATTAGTCCCTCAATATAATGGCAAATTCATTATCCAGTTGTTTTATTATAGCACCGATTATTGCATTGATCTCTGCATCAATCAGTGTCCGATGATC
>CAXNER010000029.1:0-8153 GCA_964201315.1 Legionellaceae bacterium | reverse complement strand
CATCAGTAATCTCTGCGGCAGAGATAATGGCAGGAATGTTTAAATAACTTTTTTGAGCGTTAGCAGGTCCTATGCAGACAGTTTCATCAGCGAGACGTACGTGCAGTAAATCTTTGTCGACATCAGAATGAACGGCAACAGTTTTAATACCAAGCTCTTTACAGGCGCGTAAAATGCGCAGAGCTATTTCTCCACGGTTAGCAATAACAATTTTACTTAACATAATTTAAACTCCCTTATTCTACGACAAACAAGGGCTGGTCATATTCAACTGGGTCGCCGTTGGTAACCAGAATGGCGGTAACAATACCTGCACGATCCGCTTCGATTTCATTAAACATTTTCATCGCTTCAATGATACAAAGCGTATCACCTATTTTGACTTGTTGGCCTATTGTAACAAAAGGAGCTGCGTCAGGTGATGGGGCTATATACATTGTGCCAACCATGGGTGAGCGCACTTTATGCCCAGAAATTGCATCTACTAGCTTAGTCTCTGAAGATGCCATTGTCACAGATGGGTGCGCAGCGACCTGAGGGGCCGATACATATCTGGTTGGTGGTGCTTCAGTTGAATAGCCATGACGACTGAGGCGTAATGACTCCTCGCCTTCTTTAATTTCAATTTCAGAAATACCGGTTTCTTCCAGTAATTCTATTAATTTTTTAATTTTGCGAATATCCATTGATTATGACTCTCTCTCAATAATGGCTTGTAGGGCCAACAAGTATCCGTTTGTGCCAAGACCGCAGATAATACCTTCTGCAATATCAGAAAAATAGGAGTGCTTACGGAATGGTTCACGAGCATGAATGTTGCTAATATGCACTTCGATAAAAGGAATTTTGACCGCTAACAACGCATCACGAATTGCCACACTAGTATGAGTGAAGGCAGCAGGATTGATGATTAGGTAGTCAATTTTATTGCTCATGGCCTCATGTATATAATTGATTAACTCAGCCTCGCTATTGCTCTGTTGGCTGGTTAAAATAAATTTGGACATGTCAGCTTGTTTTTGAAGCTGCAGATTGAGTTGTGTCAACGACGTGTGCCCATACAACGATGGTTCACGTACACCAAGTAGATTTAAATTTGGCCCATGCAGAACAAGTATTTTTTTCATCGAACCGAAGTGTAATAGCTCATTGCGCCGATTTTGCCTTAATTTTACATAAATGTCTAGATGGGCGAGGATATCGGCAAGATGTCAGCACGTTAGCCCCAAGTTGTGATTGCAGTGACTATTTTTTTTATTTTCGATGGGTATATACTTTGCTCAACAAGGTAAAATCAAGCTGAGACAGTTATTTATTATTGACATCGTTATTGATTTTTTAAGGTATTTCTGGTTATCTTGTCGGCGCTTGGATGACGGCATGTCTCCATGCACTTGGAAATCAAATGGAAGATATAACGAATGTGCAAATGATAGATTATCATTTTATGCATGTTTTAGAGTCCCTTGCCCTACTTACGGAGTAAATTATGCACCATAGGATCTATTTATCAATTTTCGTAGCCAGTATTGCTGCTACTATTTCACCTGTAAATGCAGCAAAACCACTGCTGTTGCAGAACACAGGCTTTAACGATCTCCAACAATCGTTTCAACTTGTGTTGCCTGGTGTAAGGCAATCTAGAGCCTCACCAGATGATGCACTACGCTTTATCAGACAACATACAGATAAAAATAAAATTACACATGTGCGTATGGAGCAGCAATATGCTGGATTTCCCGTTTACGGTGGGTACGCTATTTTACATAGTGCCAAGCCTACAAAGGCATTGTTGTCTCTAAAAAACTCAGTGAGAATGAATGGTAGAGTATACCGTGGCCTTCATAAAGAATTAGGTCAGCCTAACGTTCAATTTATTGAACAGGCACAGGTCGCGTTGCAACAATTCAAGGCGCAATTTCAAGGCAATGCTATTAGCGAAGCAGACGTCTTACCGATGGTTTATATCAATGACAAAAACCAAGCATTTTGGGCTTATAAAATAAGTATGTTGATATCTTATGAGGACAAAATTCCTGAACGACAAACAGCCATTGTTGATGCCGAAACATTTAAGCCACTTCTCCGTTGGAATGCATTGAAGACAGCGCACGCTGTGATTGATGGTGTCGGGTACGGTGGTAATACTCAAACGCGAGAATATCAATTTGGCAAGGATTTTCCAATGCTTAAGCTGCGACGAGATGATACTGCTGAGATATGTTACATGGAAAATAAGGATGTCAAAGTAGTCGACATGGTTCACAAGTATAATGGGCCTAGTACCCCAATGCGATTTAGTTGTTCAGCGAGTCAATCGGTATCTGATAATACGTATTGGACTGGGTATCATGGTGATGGTTATGATCTGGAAAATGGCGCGTACTCACCCACAAATGATGCTATGTACGCAGGGCAGGTCATCAAGGGCATGTACAAGGATTGGTATGACTTAAATGTATTGACGACGGAAGGGGGGAACCCTATGAAGTTGGTTATGCGGGTTCATTTTGGTCGTGGGTATGAAAATGCGTTTTGGGATAGTCACCAAATGACGTTTGGCGACGGGGACAACATGATGTACCCACTTGTATCCGTGGGGATCGGCGCTCACGAAATTAGCCATGGTTTTACTGAGCAGCATGCAAACCTTGAGTATTTTGGTCAATCTGGCGGTATGAATGAATCTTTTTCTGACATGGCAGCACAGACGGCTGAATATTATTCTGAAGGAAAAAATAGCTGGATGATAGGTGCCGAAGTCATGAAGGAACAAAGTGGTTTTAAGGCATTACGATTTATGGATGATCCTGCTCGTGATGGAAAATCAATTGGGAGGGCAGATCAGTACCGTGATGGTCTAGATGTGCATCATTCGAGCGGTGTATTTAACCGGTTATTTTATGTGTTGGCGCATCAGCCAGAATGGGATGTTAAGCAGGCTTTTCATGTCATGATCAAAGCAAATATGGATTATTGGACACCTTATTCTACGTTTCAAGAGGGTGGTTGTGGAGTAATCGATGCAGCCAGTGATTTAGGCTTTGATGTTGATGATGTGAAACAATCACTGGATCAGGTCGCGATTAATTATAGTGATTGCAATAGATCTCAGCCATAATTGTTCTATGCTGTAAGTATGAGTTGGTGTTATTTATTTGTCTGGGCTCTTGATCACGGGGGCTTAGGCGAAATACGCTTTATCTCGGTGGTGTACATGCAAGACGTTTCGCGAACAATATCACTGATGACGTATAACATTCATAAAGGGTTTGGGCTTGGTGCCGTACGTTTTTTGCTCCCAAAAATGCGAGATGCCATTGCAAATTTAAACCCGGATTTGGTTTTTCTTCAGGAGGTGCAGGGCGCACACAGCGGCCGAGAAAAACACATTGAAACGTGGCCAGATACGCCACAATTTGAATATATCGCAGAAAAAATTTGGCCACATTATATTTATGCTAAAAATGCAATCTATGAGTCTGGTCACCACGGCAATGCAATTTTAAGTAAATACCCTATCGAGCGTTTTGAAAATATTAATTTATCATCAATAAGTCGCGCTTCACGCGGAATTTTACACAGCCAACTGATCCTTGGGGAAGAGCAATTAACGGTTCACTTATTGTGCGTGCATTTAGGATTATTTAAAGCGGAGCGTGCTGAACAATGTCGCGCATTGATGTTAAGAATTAGTGAGGTTGTGCCAGAAAATGAGCCGTTATTGATGGCAGGTGATTTTAATGACTGGCGTAATCTTCTTTCGAAACCATTGGCCGAAGAGTTAGGCATTAAAGAAGCGTTTTATTCGGTTGAGGGACATCATGCCCGTTCATTTCCTGCCATAAGACCATCACTTTGTGTTGACCGTGTGTATTTTCGAGGCATTAACGTTCGTGAGGTACAGTGTCTACAAGGAAAGCCATGGCGTATGCTGTCTGATCATGTGCCGCTCTACGCTCGTTTTGATTTAATCTAATCATTGGCGGTAGTCAGCTAGAGCTTATTGTTCTCAGGGATGTTTCTGAAAGATAGAGCCGTCACTACGTTGCGCAATGACGGCCTTAGATGGTTCAATTTGGTAGTATGTGAACCATTCCAGCTTATTATTCCTGGTCTTGCTGGTATTCACCAAAACAAGCCAAGCTATTTTGTTTTGCACGATGGAGCAATACCGCCTGTGCTTTTGCAATGTTAGCCGCTTTTCCGCCCCAAGCTTTTAAGCAATCTTCTTGCAGTGCACGCCCGTAAGAGAAACTTAATGTCCATGGTTGGTAGCCTGTGCAGTTGATAGCATTTAAATTAACTGTTGCTTGTTGTGCTGTTTGGCCACCTGATAGGAAATTAATAGTGGGGACTGCTGCTGGAATATTATTACGAAACACGCTTAACGTGTAATCGGCAATTTCTTCAGGTGAGCTAAAGGTAGGCGCAGTCTTTCCGCATGTGATCATGCTAGGCTTAAGCACTATGTTTTCTAATTCTACTTGGTGAATAAAGAGAGCATGGAATAATTCATGCAGTACCATTTCGCTTGCCTCTGCACACCGTTCAATACTGTGGTCACCATCAATAAGTACTTCAGGCTCAACAATTGGTACGATGCCAACAGATTGGCAGATAGCAGCATAGCGCGCTAACATTTCAGCACCCGCTTTCATCGCAGTTAAGCTAGGAGTGTGATCTGATATTGAATAAACATTGCGCCATTTAGCAAATTTGGCACCATGACTTTTGAAGTGTACAAGGCGCTCTGTTAATCCGTCTAAGCCTTGAGTTATCATTTCATCATCGGTGTTTGCTAAATTAATCAGTCCCTTGTCAACTTTGATACCCGGTATAATGCCTTTTTTAGCAAATAATTCTGCAATGGGTGTGCCATTTTCATCTTTGTTTTGAAATGTTTCTTCAAACAAAATCACACCATTGATGTAATGCTCTAATTCTGGGGTTGTAGCCAGTAGTAGGCGGTAATTGCATCGATTGTCTTCGTTATTTTCAACGCCAATTGTCGCAAATCGCTTGCCTATTGTGCCATTGCTTTCATCAGCGGCTAAAATGCCTTTTCCATCCTGCAGCAAATGCTCCATTGTTGTGGCTAGTTCTTCATAATGCATAGTAATACTATCCTCTTAATTTGAAATATATTTTTCTCGAATGAGTTGTTGTGGCGCAAAACCTACGTCTTTTAAATACGAGAAAGTGTCGTCGATCATACCGGGATTTCCGCATAAATAAACAAGATCTTGCTCGGGATTTAACGCTAATTCTGGAAACGCACGTTGAACATGGCCTGTGTATTCCTGGGGGTTTAATTCTTTTTCTTGCTCACGGCTTAAATAGGCGCGAAACATTACACGTGAAAACTGTGTTGCCAGTGCTACAAACTCATCACGGTAAAGCACGTCTTCACTTTTTTGTACACCCTGTAAAATGACGACATTCAGGAAGGGGTTTTCATTTAATCGCTTTGTGAGCTCCGTTATCATTGCTCGGTAGGGGGTTATGCCCGTACTGGTTGCAACTAAAATATAACGCTTGGGTAGTTCATCTTTGAGAATTAAACGTCCAAAAGGTCCATTGATATTTATAGTATCGCCAGGTTTTAGATTAAATAATAAGTCAGTTCCAGGGCCACCTTCTACATAACCGGCCGCAAATTCAATTTTATTGTTTTGTAGAGGCGCATTGGCGATACTATAGCTACGACGCAATATTTTACCATCACGCTCAAAGTGAATGGTAATAAATTGGCCGGGCTTATAGTCAAATTCTTGTTTCTCTGTGGTTTTGAAAATGAAATGTTTGACCTTAGGCGATAACATAAATGCATCTTCTAGGGTAATAGGAAAGGTAATGGGCGGCATGGTTGATTCTATATGAATTGGAAAGCTCCTAATATAGGGGAAAAGTTATACATTGCAAGTGCTATGTGGCCTATTGGATAAAAATTAACGCCAACGAGAGTGAAATCTAAAAGTGTGTATAATTAACCTATGAGTGATGCTAATTTAATTTCAATGATTGGTAATTTAAGCCAATCCCTTCGTCCGGTAGAATCCCTTATTGCGGGGCTCGGGTACCTGATTGGTATTGTATTTATCATCTCAGGACTTACAAAACTCAAAAAAATAGGTGATGCAAAGGCAAACTCATCGTCTCAAGAGCATCCTCATGTACCAATTCTTCTATTTATAATAGGTGCAGTATTGCTTTTTTTACCCTCCACACTGAGTGTTATATCCAATTCAGCTTTTGGTGCGGGCAATATTTTGCAATACATCCAATACAAGCCTTTCGATGTTTATAGTTCTATGACAATTGTGATTCAAACTGCGGGTTTGGTTTGGTTTGTGCGTGGTTGTGTATTGTTGGTGCATGGAGGTGAGCCCGGTGCAAAGGAGGGGCCAAAGGGATTAACGTTTATTCTTGCCGGAGTGTTTGCCATGAATTTTGAAGCGACGTATGGCATACTCAATTATTTTATGAATCATTTGTTGAATTTGAAGAGTGCAGGTCAACCTGGATCCGGAAGTTAGTTATGCATTCCATGGACGAGTTTATGGTTTATTAAGGAGTGGTCGTTATGAAACGCTTGTGTTTATTTGTAGTGACAGGATTATTGATATTTTCGACGGTGTTAGTCGCTGCATCCAAGAGTGAGTTAAAGCCTCGTTTGATATTGGATCATGCAAATCTTATAAAGAATCAAGAAGCCGATGGAGATGAGCTGTATTTTGATATTAGTATTTTTAGAGTTAATCAACCAACGCACTATTTACGCATTCCCGCAAAGCCCTTCCATTGGACATCACAGCGTATTAATGATCTTTCTGAGATTACTTTATGGTCAGGTACTGTCAAGCAGGATCAAGGTGTGACGCTTATTGTTTCACTCATGGAAACCAATATGACGCCTGTTTATCCTGATGAACTAATCGGGTCGGTGCGAGTAAAATTTGATAATAAAAGCGGTGTGTTGCATACCCGCTGGGATATGCCCAACCATTCGGATGGTGCAGTTGTAACAAAAGGCAAAAAAAATCATATTCAAAAATTTGACTTGGTAAATGAAGGTGTTCACTACAAGGTATATTTATCTTTAGACTAGCCACCGGAAAGGCCCTAGTCCTCTCCACAAATTTTAAGTTTATTAGTTTTAGCAAAATCTAAAATGGCTTGATAGACCTGCGGACTCGTTTCTTTAAGTTTTGGGTCAAGTAGTACGCATTTGTAGCCTTCATGATTCACACTTGGCTGAAGGAGAGGGGAGTAGTGGATGCGGCTGTTTTTAAAGCTGGCCATTGTTCCACTCATGCGTTCGGCCCAGTCACTAGGGCGAAATGTCTTTCCCTGATCAGTGACGCCTTCAATCACAATTGTTTTGTTTTTGGGCTCGGTCATTTGTGACTATATAATAAAAACAGTATGTATAGTATAGCACCATCTAGATCCGGCGGGTATTCATTGGTACCTATATTTCTTGCAGTGCAGAACCGTAGCGGGGATAGCTCCTATTATGCTAACATACCATTGTTTTTATTATCGGCGGGGTCCACGTTGTGAGATTAAAAGAGCAACATTCAGGAATTTATTTATTACCCAATTTACTGACTACAGCCAGTTTGTTTGCAGCATTTTATTCAATCGTTGCTTCTTTAAAGGCGCAGTATGAAGTTGCTGTCATCGCAATTTTTATTGGTATGGTGGCTGATGGACTAGATGGGCGGATCGCGCGTATGACAAATACGCAGTCAGCATTTGGCGCACAATATGATAGTTTGTCAGACATGGTCACCTTCGGGGTTGCACCAGCGTTACTTCTTTATAGTTGGAGTTTTTTTCAGCTGGGTAAATTTGGTTGGTTAGTATCGTTTATTTTCACGGCTGCAGTGGCTTTACGACTTGCTCGTTTTAATACCCAGGTTGAAACAGCAGATAAGCGTTATTTTCAGGGATTAGCGTGTCCTCCTGCTGCGGCCATTGTGTCTTCGTTTGCATGGCTGTGTTATCAAAATAATTGGACGAATGCGTTTGTGTCGTTTTTGGCGGTGAGCCTTGCCATTACTATGGCTGCGTTAATGGTCAGTAATGTACGGTATTACAGTTTTAAGGAGTTGGATTTTAAAGGGAAAGTACCTTTTCTACACATA
>CAXNER010000028.1:0-8344 GCA_964201315.1 Legionellaceae bacterium | reverse complement strand
CTTTGCTTCCAGATGCGGTTATCAGTAAGGAGTGTTTCATACTCGTCAACGCAGCGTGGAAATCGCTCAGTGAATGCCCATAAAAAATCAAGCAAGCCGCCTTGACGTGTTTCATTCATTTTTTCTACTTCGCGATCACTATGCCATCTTGAAGGTTTGTATTGCGGCATGGTGTCGGGTAAATCTCGAGCTACCCCGCCTGGGCGGTAGTATGTAGCGTGCATGCGCGCACCCGAAACAGCTTCATAGCAATCGAATAAATCTTCCCGCTCACGAAAACAATATAAAAATACAGTCATCGCACCAATATCAAGTGCAATAGCGCCTAACCATAGTAAATGGTTAAGCACCCGTGTCACTTCATCAAACATAGTGCGGATATATTGCGCACGCAAGGGCGCTTCCACACCCAATAATTTTTCTATAGCACGAACATAGGCATGCTCATTACACATCATCGAAACGTAATCTAACCTATCCATATAACCTATGCTATGCAGATAAGGTTTGGTTTCAACCAGTTTTTCAGTTGCACGGTGTAATAACCCAATATGAGGATCGGCTCTAACTATTGTTTCGCCTTCAAGCTCCATCACTAATCGTAATACGCCATGTGCGGCGGGATGTTGTGGGCCAAAATTGAGGGTATAGTTTTGTAACTCAATCATTTTACACCTTCTTTTGGATTCTCAATATCAAAATAACGATTGTCGCTTCGGATAACTTTGGGAACAAGAACGCGTGGCAAAATATCAACGGGCTCATAAATGACTTGACGTAATTCTGCATCGTAACGCATTTCCACGTGGCCACTGACGGGGAAGTCTTTACGAAACGGATGCCCAATGAACCCATAATCAGTCAAAATACGCCTTAGGTCAGGGTGGCCATCAAACAAAATTCCGAATAAATCATAGGCTTCTCGCTCAAACCAATTAGCACCCTTCCATATTTCATGGACTGAAGGCACTATCAAATGAGACTCGTCTACAAATATTTTTAATCGCAAACGGTGATTTTTAGACGTTGAGAGCAAATGATACACCACGGCAAAGCGCGGGTTGCTGAGTGCAAAGGCTTTGGACTCTTGATTTTCGACAGCCCTTGAAAACCCCTTTTCACTTGCAGATTCGGTTTCCCAGTCATACTCACCATACTGCAGATAATCAACTGCGCATAAGTCGATGAGCTGATCAAAAGCAAATGCTTTATTGTCTCGCAATTGATATAACGTAGTTTTTAAACCAGACACATCGCATTCTGCAGTAATCTCGCCATGCGCCCTACTGACAGATAAAAGTGAGCTTGCAAGTAGCAAACTTAATTGATCTGCCAAATTATCTTGTTTAGTCATGTAGTGAGCACCTGTGCTAGTCTCAGAGCTTGCCAATATATACCCATCAAACTGTATTTTTAGGTTCGAATGTCTATGATTGCTTTACGTCTAATTTTATTTTGAAGCTGAATAATACCGTATAACAATGCTTCTGCAGTTGGTGGACACCCTGGAACATAGATGTCTACCGGCACAATTCGATCACAACCACGCACAACGGAATAGGAATAGTGATAGTAGCCACCACCATTAGCACAAGACCCCATTGAAATCACCCATCGTGGCTCAGGCATTTGATCGTAAACCTTGCGCAATGCAGGAGCCATTTTATTACAAAGGGTTCCTGCAACGATCATTACGTCAGATTGACGAGGACTTGGGCGAAAAATCACACCAAAACGGTCCAAGTCATAACGAGCTGCACCGACATGCATCATCTCTACAGCGCAGCACGCTAAACCAAATGTCATAGGCCACATCGAGCCGCTGCGTGCCCAGCCAACTAACTTTTCTACCGTCGTCGTGGTAAACCCTTCTTTTTGCAACTCTGCAACAGCCATATTAAGCCTCTATTCTCGTCTTACACGTCTGGGAATATCGTGCTGCTCATCCTCAGAGAACGTATTTATTTCAGGCGGGATAATTTATTCCCACTCCAAGGCTCCGCGTTTCCATTCATAAATAAACCCGATGACCAGTAAACCAAGAAAAATCATCATAGATGAAAAACCAAACCAGCCAATTTTACGCAATGCCAACGCCCAAGGAAAAAAGAAAGCCGTTTCCAAATCAAAGATGATAAATAAAATAGCAACCAAATAAAAACGCACATCGAACGGTATGCGGGAATTTTCAAACGCCGAAAAGCCACACTCATAGGGCGAATTTTTTTCAGGATCTGGATTGTGTTTAGACAGCAATGAACCCGCTGTCAGCATAACCAGGCCTAGACCTAATCCCACTATGATGAAAACGAGAACGGGTAAGTATTGTGATAGCATCATTTCACATTGCTCGCGTTATTTTGGTGCCGAAGGCCGGACTCGAACCGGCACAGCTTTACGCCACCGCCCCCTCAAGACGGCGTGTCTACCAATTCCACCACTTCGGCAAATTATTTCTTACTGTCAACCGGCACAGGAATTTTAGTTTCCGGCACGCTCGGTTGTTGAGGGATAATCTGTTGTTCTGCCTTATGGTATTGACTTGCTACTATAGACGATAGTAGCAAACTAGTTACAAAGAAAGCCAATACCAAACCGCCAGTCAACTTGAACAGAAAACCACCTGTTCCCTGGCTACCAAAAACAGTATTTGAAGCGCCAGAACCAAATGCGGCGCCAATATCGGCACCTTTTCCATGTTGAATTAACACAAGTCCAATAATGGCCGAGGCAACCAACACATGAATCACTAATATCAATTGATACATTTTACTATTTCCACAAACTGTTGTGCATTCAGGGATGCACCGCCAACCAAGCCACCATCAACGTCGGGCATGGCAAAAAGTGGGTGCGCATTTTTTTCATTCACGCTACCACCGTATATAATCGACAACTGATTCGCATCATGTTCATTTACTTGGGTTACCAAGCTTCTTATAAACAAATGAGCCGCCTGTGCTTGTTCTGGTGACGCTGTTTGTCCTGTTCCTATTGCCCAAATTGGCTCATAAGCAACAATACAATTCTGAAAATGACGTGCACCTTTACAAGTTACTGCAAGCAATTGTTTGGTTAACACCTGTTCGGTTAACCCTTGCTCTCGTTCGGCCAGTGTCTCGCCTACACAAAGAACCGGTATCATATCATGATCTTTTACATGGTGGAATTTTTCCGCAACAAATTTTTCATCTTCATGAAACATCTGTCTTCGCTCGGAATGCCCCACCAAAACATAGCGACAACCATAATCCTCTAGCATTGGTGCAGATACCTCACCCGTACAGGCACCAGCATCTTGTGGGTAAACATTTTGAGCACCCCAGCAAAGTGGACTGCCGGTCAAAATTGATTGTGCCAAGGGTAGATAAATTGTTGGCGGAAATACCACACACGCCGTATCTGTATGCTTTGGAAAATGCATCAGCAACCCGTGCAACAAAGCATGTGCCTGGTCCAAGCGCCCGTTCATTTTCCAATTACCCATGACAATATTTTGTCTCATGTACCCTCCATGCCGTAACGCGTGGGACTATACATTAAAGTTTGAGCTAAACATAGCGCTTTTAGACGTGCACATCACTCACGCCAAGTTGCTGCTCGATACTACTGATTTCTTTGGTTAATTGCTCAGCGTGTTGTTGTACTCCTCCAACATCCTCTCCTTCAACCATCACGCGCAACACGGGCTCAGTGCCAGACGGTCGAAGTAAAACTCTCCCATTGCCTTGTAATTTTACGCTCAACGCATTAACCGCCTCAATAACACGTATATTATTAGCAAGACTTACCGCATTATTGGTTTTTAAATTAATTAATGTCTGCGGCAGCAGCGTGATTCCTTCGCATAACTGCTGCAAGGTTTTGTCCTGTTTTATCATAATAGAAAGCACTTGAAGTGCAGCGATGACGCCATCGCCAGTCGTGGTTTTATCAAGACAAACGACGTGGCCTGATGATTCACCACCTATCCTCCACTCTTGTTTTTTGAGGGCCTCAAGGACATAGCGATCACCAACCTGGGTACGCAAAAAAGGTATGCTTAATGCTGCCATAGCTTTTTCTAATCCGTAGTTACTCATCAATGTACCAACTACCCCACCATTTAGTAATTTTTTTTGATGACGATCTTTGGCAATAATATAGATAATTTGATCTCCATCGACAATATTACCAGCAGCGTCAATTAAAATTACTCGATCACCATCGCCGTCCAGTCCAACGCCAACATCCGCGCCTAATTGAATAACCTGTTGACGTAAAGTCTCGGGCTCAGTTGACCCACATCCTAAATTAATATTAAAACCATCTGGTTTATCACTGATAGCCGTGACGTCCGCACCCAGCTCACTAAAAACATTAGGTGCTATGTGATAGGTTGCGCCATTAGCACAGTCAACAACTATTTTTAACCCAGATAGCCGTGTTAATGACGGAATCGTTGATTTACAAAATTCAATGTAACGTCCCGGAGCATCATCGATTCGGCTCGCTTTACCCAATTGAGAGGAGGGGACTGTTTGCAGTCGATTTTCTATTTCCGCTTCAATCTCTAATTCAACATGATCTGGTAATTTACCCCCATCGGACGTAAAAAATTTGATGCCATTGTCTTCAAATAAATTATGAGATGCGCTAATCACAATACCGGCACTGGCGCGCAATGTTTGTGTAAGATAGGCAATCGCCGGTGTCGGCATAGGCCCCAGTAGCCGGACATCCACTCCCGCTGCCGATAACCCAGCTTCCAATGCTGATTCAAGCATATAGCCTGACACACGAGTATCTTTACCGATAAGTACTTTTTTTCGTTCACCATTAGCCAATACGCGGCCCACTGCCCAGCCTAATTTCAGCATAAATTCTGGATTGATATTGGATGAACCAACCTGACCACGAATCCCGTCCGTACCAAAATATTTACGTTGACTCATCCTTTATACCGTCCCTTGTTCGTCATTATTTATATTACTAATGGCATGCACCATTTGTAATGCTTGATTAGTTTCATCTACATCATGTGTTCTAATAATAGATACACCGTGGAGTGCTGCATATACGGCCGTAGCTATACTACCTGGCAATCGCTGATGCACCGTTTTCTTTAACACGGTGCCGATTGTACTTTTACGTGAGACACCCAGCAATAGGGGTAATTGATGTGACTTAAATTCATGAAGCCTTTTTACAATAAGCAAATTATGTTGCACTGTTTTACCATACCCAAATCCAGGATCAAGAATTAAGTTATCACGACGTATACCTGCGTTAAGGCAGGCGTCGATGCGTTGCTGAAAAAAACAATTAATCTCATCAATAATATCTAACGCGTAATGCGGGTTATCTTGCATGGACTTAGGAACACCCTGCATATGCATCAGGCAAACAGGCACGTTCAAACCGGCGGCGGTCTCTATAGCCCCTGCACCAGTTAATGCGCTGATGTCGTTGATAATAGAAGCCCCTGCTAACACAGCAGCTTCCATCACCTCAGATTTACACGTATCGATTGAGATACAGACATCACTGAAGGTGCGTATGCGCTCAATAACAGGAATAACACGAGCAATCTCCTCGACAACAGACACTGTTTCTGCACCAGGTTTTGATGATTCACCACCAATATCGATAATATCAACACCCTGCTGAATTAATATTTGTGCGTGTTGACAAGCCTGATTTTCGGTTAAGAACAAGCCTCCATCAGAAAATGAATTGGGCGTAACATTCAATATCCCCATTATTAACGGTTTGCTTAAATTAGTTGTTGATTGTTTAGTCGATGCCATGCTCCGGCACCATTGAAAAAAATTTTTAGGGGTCACTGCTGTCTCAAATCACAATGTGTGTATTGGAATGTTGTTGCCCTACGTTGACCGGCAGCCAAGCTGCCGGTCAACGGTATGGAGGGCCATAAGAAATTATACGTGTGACGATGGACCAAGGCCTAATGTTCTCCCGCCGGATCATCTACTATCGATTTGGATTCAACTTTATTCGTGTCACTGTCGTTACCATGCGAGTCTTTAGCTTTATCATTCAATTTTAATGCCTCCCAATCGTCCGGTGGCGAAGGCTCTTTGCCTGACATAATTTCCTTGATTTGTTGCGCATCGATGGTTTCATATTTAATCAAACCTTCAGCCATTAAATGCAATGTATCAATATTTGCACTTAAAATTTGAAGCGCGTTTTTATAATTACGATCGATAATTGCTCGAACTTCTTCATCAATTTTTTGCGACGTCTTGTCCGATATTTCTTTGTTTTGATTTACAGAACGCCCGAGAAACACTTCCCCCTCTTCCTGGCCGAAAGTCAAAGGACCCATATTAGACAAGCCCCAACTGGTTACCATCTTTCGAGCTATTTCAGTTGCACGCATAATGTCGTTTGAAGCACCCGTTGTCACATTGTCAGCGCCAAAAATCAACTCCTCAGCAACACGACCACCGAAAAGACTAGCCAATTGACTTTCTAAGCGGCGCTTGCTGTGGCTGTAACGATCCTGCTCTGGCAAAAACATCGTTACGCCCAGTGCTCGTCCACGAGGAATAATTGAAACTTTGTACACAGGATCATGTTCAGGAACAAGCAAACCAACAATAGCGTGCCCCGACTCATGGTATGCTGTTAATTTTTTCTCATTATCATCCATAACCATAGAGCGTCGCTCTGCACCCATCATTATTTTATCTTTCGCTTTATCGAGTTCTAACATGGTCACTTTGCGCTTGTTCGCGCGAGCAGCGAACAAAGCCGCTTCGTTAACTAAATTAGCAAGATCTGCTCCAGAAAACCCAGGTGTCCCACGAGCAATTGGTAATATTTCCACGGTACTGTCGACGGGCACTTTGTTCATATGCACTTTCAGAATTTGTTCACGACCACGGATATCAGGTAAGGGAACCACAACTTGCCTATCAAAACGCCCTGGACGAAGCAGCGCAGGGTCAAGAACATCTGGACGGTTGGTTGCCGCAATGACAATCACGCCCTCACTTCCTTCAAAACCGTCCATTTCTACCAGAAGCTGGTTTAAGGTTTGCTCGCGCTCATCATGTCCACCACCCAAACCCGCACCACGGTGTCGACCTACGGCGTCAATCTCATCTATAAAAATAATACAAGGAGCCTGTTTTTTGGCTTGCTCAAACATATCACGCACTCGGGATGCGCCAACACCAACAAACATCTCCACAAAATCAGAACCAGAAATCGTAAAAAATGGAACCTTCGCTTCACCCGCAACCGCCCTTGCTAGCAACGTTTTACCTGTCCCAGGTGAACCTACAAGCAATACTCCACGAGGTATTCGCCCACCTAGATTTTGAAATTTCGTTGGATCACGTAAAAAATCAACCAGCTCTTTAACTTCTTCTTTAGCCTCATCGACACCGGCAACGTCTGCGAAAGTAACCTTTACCTGATCCTCACCCAACAAACGGGCTCGCGAACGGCCAAAAGACATAGCACCTCGCCCCCCACCGCCTTGCATCTGACGCATGAAGAAAATCCACACACCAATCAACAATAGCATTGGAAACCAGTTGATAAATAAATGTAGCAGGAAGCTTTCTTGCTGCTTTTCTTGACCACTAACATCAACATTGTTTTTCAACAACTCTCCCAAGAGTGCGTCATCTTGTACAGGCATGTAAGTAACAAAACGGTGGTTATTTTTCGTAACCCCTTTTATTACTTTGTCATCTTCAATTGCTACGGACGTAATCAAGCCTTGATCAATTTCCTTTAGAAATCGACTATAAGACACTTTTTCAGTGGTAGCATTGCGCGGCCCAAAGTTACTGAATACAGAAACCAGAACAATCGCGATTATTAACCATAAAAACAAATTTTTTACCATGTCGTTCAAAGCAATAACCTCATTTATGCGTATTTCTACGACGTGAGAACGATAAAGTTACTATAAATTGTAGCCCTTAGCCAGCAAATAGGTTTCTCGTGAACGAGATCGTGATGCTGAAGGCTTCCGAATCGTAACCCGCTCAAACTGCTGTCGGGTTTGTTTGATAAGATCATCAAATCCAGCCCCGTGAAAAATTTTCATCAATAACACACCACCAGGCTTTAACATTTTACTACCAAAGTCAAACGCAAGTTCGGCAAGATACATCGCCCGTGGTATATCAACAGCCGCTGTGCCACTCATGTTTGGGGACATATCAGAAAGAAGCAAATCAACCCCTGATTTAGGTAATATATCAGTCAACGCCTGCAATACCGAATCCTCCCTAAAATCACCCAATATAAATTCCACATCAGGAAACGCATCCATGGGTAGTATATCTAATGCAACGATTTTCCCACAACCATCAAGTTT
>CAXNER010000027.1:0-8369 GCA_964201315.1 Legionellaceae bacterium | reverse complement strand
GTGGATGAAAAAAATGGTGCAATCCATTCGAACCATACGCAGCGAAATCTCCATTAGCCCTGCAAAACCGATTCCTCTAAAGCTGAAAAATGTATCAACAAGTATGCAAGAGCGAGTAGACAAATACTCACGAACATTAATGTCACTTTGTAAACTAACCTCTATCGTATGCTTAAATGGCACCGAAAGCGTGCCTGTATCAGCTTCTGCCGTCGTTGGAGAGATAGAGTTACTTATCCCGATGGCAGATCTTATTGATAAAGAAGCAGAGTTAGGCCGACTTGAAAAAGAAATAGCAAAACTCGATAAAGACATTAACTTCATCGAGGGAAAGCTCAACAACGCTAAATTTACTGACAACGCCCCTGCAGAAATTATCAGTAAAGAACAAGAGAAACTAGGGCAAGCTAAACTTACCAAGGAAAAGTTAGTGCATCACCAAGCGACAATTAAATCACTTTAAAAAGGATGGTTATGCGAATGGATGCAGAAGAAAACAAAAAACGTCTTCTAAATAGCACCGTGTCAACCGAGAAATGGATCCCGGACATTAAGTGAGACTAAGCTCGCTTAATGTCCGGGACGACATACTTTAGAAAACGTATTTACAAGACGCGGCACTGACCCTTAAAAGTCAAAAACCTTATTGATTGAAAGCGCTAAAGCTTGGTTGCCAATGCCTAGCGTATCCTTTGTATATAAAGTACCGGATGTAGTGTAACTAACGTTACCAATTCTAGAAGAATACGTAAATGGTTGCTGATACGGGCTCGTATGGTTAGCCGTTAATGCGTAGGTGTAAGAAGCATCGATAAACCAAGTAGGGCTTATAAAATAAGTCATACCCAGTTGAGCCGCTCCACCCCAGGCCCAAATAGTAGGCGAAGAATAAGTTACTAAACCTGTCACATCCACAGTCGCACCATTGTATTCTGCATATCCAATAGAGTAGTAATTCTTTGATTTTAAATTAAATAATGACGGACCAGCACCTAAATAAAAAGTTTTATTGCCAAAGGAGCGCCCGATAAACGTTAAGAAAGCAAGCTCATGATTGGATGTTACTTGTACAGAGTCTGCGTTAACATAGCCAAAAAGTGGGCTGGTAACTCCCGCGCTACTTGTGATTACGCCTACTTGTGGGATATAAAGATTTGAATTTGTTGCAATTGCCCCTAAATATTGATAAGAAAATTTAAACCCGAATAGGTTTTGACTACCGGTGAAATGTTTAAAATAACCAGCTTGGATTTCTGGCGAAAACGACATGCTAGTATCATGAAAAGGCGCTCCCGATCCCTGCGCAATCCCTGAAGAAGTTGACGTTCCATCATTGATATTGGAAATACCCTTCCCCCAGGAATATTGTTTAATATTAATCGCATTATAATTAGAACCAAGACCTAAAAATAAACCATCTTGCATTAAATCCGATTCAGTAGCACCCATGCCCCCTGCGAAGCAAGCTGTTGTGTATATCAAATTAGCGCTTAAAATCATCCATTGCTTCAATTCATTTCTCCATTTTTATAATAGGCTAGTGCCATTGATTCCAAACCCTGCTCCATCCTGTTCTGTTCATTTTATGAATTGGGCAACAAAGCGATATCATCAGGACTTACGAAAAACCTAGATTGCAGATCTATTTTTCAAGCCGTTGAAAGCCGAAAACAAGTATAAACCGCCCTACAATGCTAGTGCGAGCTTTCGTTGGTTTGAAAAATAGATCTGCAATCTAGGTTTTTCGTAAGTCCTGATGATATTACAATGTGTTCAGTGATATTGTAAGTGGTCAAGCTGCAAAAAACGGGGCTATAATTTTATGCAAAATACCTACATGGATGTAATAACTAAATGAATACAAATAGTTTTCTAGGCGTATCATCCGAAGGCTTTCACCGGGTTTCTTATAACGAATGGGGGCAGCCTAACCCTCAGCATCCGGCCATTTTTTGTGTACATGGTTTTTTACGAAACAGCCATGACTTTGATGCGCTCAGTCATTTTTTAAGCCTGCAAGGACGACACCTGTTTTGTCCTGATCTTGCTGGTCGCGGTAATAGTGATTGGTTTAAAAATCCCACACATTATACCTTTGAACAATACATTGCTGACTTAACGACACTGATTGCGAGATCATCTGCAAAAGAAGTGGATTGGATTGGAACTTCATTGGGTGGATTAATTGGCATGATGATGGCGGCATTGCCTAATACGCCCATTACTCGCTTGGTCATGAATGACATTGGTCCGCAGATTCCCATCGCAGCACTTAAACGCATTGCAAATTATACCACTACAAGTCCAACCTTCTTCAGCAAAGAAGAAGCGGTCCTTTATTACAAAAAAATCTATGCAGACTTTGGTGATTTAAGTGAGTCACAATGGGAAGAGTTCACTCTGCACAGCATTTTGGAACGCCCTTCCGGTGCGTATGCTCCCAAATGTGACCCCAATATTTTGCACAATAAAACCCATGCGCAATTTTTATGGGAACTCATGCATCATCCACATAAAGCATTAGAAGGCATCTTTTATGACGTTAATTTATGGTCAATATGGGAACAAATCAAATGCCCTGTCTTGATTATTCATGGTCGTCATTCAGATTTTCTACGGCTTGAACATATCGCCAAAATGCAAAGAACCCATCCTAATACTGAGGTAATAGAGGTCGACGATGCAGGGCATGCGCCGGCTTTACTTAATACCAAAGAACATGAAAAAATTGCTGCTTGGCTAAAAAATACAGCGCCTACCAAACCGTGATTTGTTGTTACTAGCTTTGGCAAACCCGACGTTCTATCCATGCCGCCAAGATCAACGTAGATATTACGCCTAAAAAAACAGTCACGTTATGCCATTCAATGCCTACTAGCCGTAATGCATCTGGGCTGTGTAAAAGAGAAAACGGAATGGCGAGAAATACATCGATTAAAGCCGAGCCCGCGACCAAACCGCAGGCAATCAATGTACCAATTTGCTTGCGTTGATTTTCTTCTGTCTGTATCAATTTCTTTTTATGCAAACGCCATTCAACAAATTTTGCGATCATTCCTCCCAAAAACAAAGGAAAGGACGAAGAAAGCGGTAAATACATACCAATGGCCATCCCTAATATCGAAAGTTGTACAAAGCGCTGTAACCTAAATACTCGATTGCACAGAATCACACCTAAAATAATAACCGCGCCAATCAGCATCATAACCCATGGCAGGCTATGACTAAACACAGCCTCGGTTACCGCTGCCAACAATGCAGCCGTTGGTGCTGGCAACGATTGACTGACATCCATCCCTTCATGTGGCATTACACCGGCAATGCCGTAGACATTAAATAGCAACTGCATTACGGGAGGGATCACCATGGATGATACAACAACACCAATGAGTAACATGACTTGTTGCTTCCATGGCGTCGCCCCCACTAACTGACCTACTTTCAAATCTTGAGTATTGTCGTTGGCGATGGCCGCTATCCCTGTCACCACTGAACCAATAATAATGGTAATGGCCTCCGCTGCCTTAATTTGTGCATGGCTCAAAGGCAAGGGTACAATGCTATTAATGATACTTAACAGCAACCAAGCGGCAAACAATATCCCTGCAATAACAATTGAGCTCCCAGGACTTGCCGTAACACCCACCATGCCTGAAAAGTAGGCGGTAATCACCGAAAATAAAAAGCCGATAATAAGAACATACAACACCATGCCAAAAATCAACGTTGGCGCATAATCACCATCAAGTCCTGCCTCACGCAACGGAAAAACAAACTGAAAAAACAAAAACAATACGGCGGCCATAATTAGTATACCAATCATAATGAATGGCATTGGAATGTCCCTGTCGGTGCGCGGCAATTGCAAATTAGCGTGATTTTTTCCCATAAAAGCCCGAAATGAAATCAACATACTATTCATCAATGGCTTGACTAACTTAATAAATGTCCAGGTTCCAGCACACAACATAGCTCCAATCCCGAGATAGCGCATTTCACTGTTCCACAACAAAATAGCGGCCTTTTGAGGTGCGTAATGCTGCAAAAATTCAGGGTAAAACTGACTAACAATGGGCAAAGCAATCAACCAAGAAATAACGGCCCCTAAAAATATACTCAACGCCATTTCATAGCCTACAAGATAACCCGCCCCTATCATCGTCGCTGAAAATCCAGCACCAATACCAAACAATGATTTCTTTGCGGCAAACCAATATGTCCAACTGCTAGCGATTACTTTAAAACCAACCTGTAATAGCTCAAGTCCAGCACCAATAGCGCCGCCTAAAAATATGTCGCGAATGCCCACTTTTTCAGTGGACGATTTCAACACTTCGGCAATAGCACGTCCCTCAGGAAATTTTAAAATGGGCTCATTCACCAACACTCGACGTAATGGTATAGAAAACAAAACCCCGAGAATACCACCACAAGCTGCAATAAAAAAATTGGTTAGGTAATCAAAACCTTGCCAATATTCGATAATAATAAGGGCTGGAATTGTATACACAATACCACCAGCAATTGCCTCACCCGCTGATGCGGCAGTTTGTACCGCATTGTTTTCAAGGATCGTAGCATTTTTAAAAAGACGTAAAACCCCCATTGAGATAATTGCAGCAGGAATCGATGCCGAGGTTAAAATACCGAGCCTTAACGCAAGGTATGCATTTGACATCGCTAACAACATGGTTAGTAAAATAGCGAGCAATATACTGCGCAATGTTAATTCGGCAATTTGTTCATCCGCACCAATATAAGGTACTGTACTACCCATTACTTCATTCCCCATGAAACACCCATTCACCACTTACCATTCTTGCATGAGAAAGCGGGTAACCAAAGTGATAACACAACTGTGAACTATCTTTAACCGACCACAAGATTAAATCAGCAACCATACCCGCCGCAATAACACCTTTTTGGTCATCTATTCCAAGCGCCTTAGCCGCTTGATAAGTTACTGCACTTAAAACTTCAGGAACTGTTAATGAAAAAAACTGGCAAGCCATGTTCATTACCAAGCGCAAAGATGTTGTTGGTGATGTGCCAGGATTACAATCCGTGGCAATTGCAATTTTAACGCCTGCATGACGCAATATATCAATGGGCGGTTTATGTGTTTCGCGCAAAAAATAGTAAGCACCAGGCAATATTACAGCGACTGTATTTGCATCAGCCATAGCCTTAGCGCCCGCCGCATCAAGGTGTTCTAAGTGATCACATGAAAGCGCTTTATAATGGGCTGCCAGAGACGAGGCTCCTAAATTAGATAATTGCTCTGCGTGGCATTTGATGGGCAAGCCTAAGGCTGTTGCACAATCAAACAATTGCTCAGTCTGTGCAAGCGAAAAAGCAATCGTTTCACAAAACACATCAACAGCATCAGCAAGACCTGCACTTGCCACAGCAGGCATTACCTCGGCACAGAGAAAATCAACATAAGCTTGATTTCGACCTGTGTATTCCACGGGGATTGCGTGGGCACCAAGAAACGTCGTCTTTACCGAAACACCACTCATGCCCCCTAATTGGCGCGCCACTTGCAGTATTTTCAGCTCATTTGCCAAATCCAGACCATAGCCTGATTTTATTTCAACCGTCGTCACTCCTTCAGCACGCATGGCTAAAATTCGAGGTAAAGACTGTTGCAACAATTCTTCAGCAGATGCCGCACGTGTTGATCTAACGGTTGATAAAATACCACCCCCGCTTTTAGCAATATCGGCGTAGGAAGCACCTTCTAAGCGTTGTTTAAATTCGTCCGCTCTATCACCGGCATAAACCAAATGGGTATGACAATCAATGAAGCCCGGTGTTATCAAATGCCCGCCGCAATCCCTTACCTCAATAGGTAAACCCAAAAGTCCATTTAAAACGACACTCGAATCAGAAGAGGCTTGACTGAGGAATGATTGGTATTCTATTGGTAATGCATCCATACCACCACACCAACGGATACAACCCTCCGCTATTAGCAATGCTTGCGCGGCCTTCTGATGGCCCGTGCTATCGATTGTTGTGGCATTCAACAATAATTTTTCACGAGAAGACATCAACCCTTACTCCAACGTTGGAACAACGTGTGGCGATACGAGCCACGCATGGTGGTGCGTTTCATCATAAATATCCCACTCTTTAGAAACGTATTGCGTTTTATCGATGTTTATTAATAACCAACATAAAAATAGTGCTACCGTTGCTGGCATTAATAAATGCTTTTCACGGTATAGACGCTTAAAAAAATCAGCTTTATCAGCGTCCATAAACGAAGCCACACGAATTTCGGCTTGCATGTTTGTATCAATAATACCAGGCATAACACTAGCAAAAGCAATCTGACGGCATTCCAACTGCCAACATCGGGTAAGCATGGATAAAGCTGCCTTTGATACACAGTAGGCCGCCCACCCCGTAACGGGAAAGTAAGCGGCGCCCGAGCCGATGTGCAACACACGGCCGTCAACTAATTTATTTTGCAATAACTGGCTTAAAAAAAGGGGAGCCTCAAGGTTTGTTGCCATCACTTGCCGAAAAGCAACCTCATCAATCGTTGCAAGGGAAACAATCGGCTCAATAATGCCGGCATTGTGAATGAGCGCATCTATTTTACTTACATTTTTTAATGCGTTTTGAACAAGCTGCCGCCCTTCATGTGTAGATACATCTGCACACACATAGTCTATTAACGGGGAGTGGCCTGCCGACTCCTTTAAAGCTTGCTCTCGGCGACCAACAATCAACACCTGTTTGTTAAGCTGCGCCAGCGCAGCTGCAAGGGCTTTGCCAATCCCGCTTCCCCCCCCAGTCACAACAAACACAATACACTCAACTTAGTGATTTAAATATTTGCAGATAATAGCAGACATACTATCACTTGGCACCCACCATACGTTTTATTGCGTGATGTATAGTCGTTTGAATTTTAAATGACCGACTAATGTTTAAAACCTTCGAAAGCCATGGAGGGCTTTCGAGAGCAGCATGGATGCGTATAGCGTGTTTTAAACATTAGTCGGTCATTTAAAATTCAACTCACTATAAATGTTTAGTTACAATCCCAATAAAATATGTTCAAAAATAGCATAATCTGCCCTTTGTTAGGCGCAACAGCATGATTTATATCAAGTTTATTTTAATAAAGATTGACATATTAGTCATGGAATTAAATAATGCAGACCCTGCGAATAGTTGTACTAGACAAACTATCGCCATCTCTAACATCAGACTGTGAAAACACAGCTGATGAAACACATCAAATCTAGTGGAGATTTAACATGAATAATTTAAAAAAAACGGCCTTGGCAATTTTTGCTTTTGCCAGCAATGCAGTTTGGGCTGGAACGATGGGACCTGTCTGCATCGAAGGGAATGTAACGTTACCCTGCGCGCATACTTCCTGGGATTTAGGTGTTCAAGCGTTGTATTTAAAACCAGCCTACACAAATGACTCTCTTGTTTTTGGTGCACCAACGACTGCTAATGTTGTTAATTGGAGAAACGCAGATTCAGATTGGGCTTGGGGATTTAAACTCGAAGGATCCTATCACTTTAGAACCGGAAATGATGTTAATGTAAACTGGTATCATTTTAATCACACAACTAACGACACTGTAGTAACCCTTAATCAAACTCCACTTCGAGTAAGCCTAAGCACAAGCACGAATCCTAAATGGGATGCCATAAATGGTGAAGTTGGGCAATTGGTTAAGTTTGGTGAATTCAATAAAATTCGATTCCACGGCGGCGCACAATACGTTCAGATTAGCCGTACTTTTTCAGACAACGTTTTGGGACTACTCCCTGAGCAGATATACAATAGATTCAATGGATTTGGCCCACGTTTTGGTGCTGACATGGCTTATGGCCTTGTAAACGGACTTGCAGTCTATGCCAACGGCGCGGCGGCTGTTTTGGTTGGCGAAAACAAATTTTCAACAACTACAGCAGGTGTTATAGATATTCCCGGTGGAAGCTATGCCTCCTCAACTGCAGTCATACCTGAACTTGAAGGAAAACTTGGGGCAAAATATACCTACGCACTGACAGAAGGCGACTTAAGCCTGGATATCGGCTACATGTGGCTAAATTATATTAATGCTCAGTCTTTCCTTACTATTCAGGCTAATGGGGGTATGAGTGACTTTGCACTCAATGGCCCATATGTAGGTCTTAAGTGGCTGGGTTCTGTATAAGGACATTATGTTATCTGGGATTATAAATTACGAGACAACAAACCCCTCGCTATGGAAAGGTAGATCGGACAGCTTGCCTTCGGAGCGATTTTTCCAACACGTTCAGTGCGTTGATATTCGTACACATTCACTAGGTAAAACGCATCAAACAGCGTTCATCGGGTTTTGTTGTGA
>CAXNER010000026.1:0-8469 GCA_964201315.1 Legionellaceae bacterium | reverse complement strand
AAATCGACGCTCAAAGTACATCGTTGAAATTAATCAGATTGAAGACTAAATAGCGCAAGGGAGCCTTATATGAAATGGGTAAAATTAAAAAAGTATTGCCTCGATTCAGGTGATACAGCAAACGCGGTTCACGCCAAACGTAAAAAAGGGGTATGGCTTGATGGTATACAATGTAAAATAGGGCCAGATGGTAATATATGGATCAATTTAATTGAGGTTGAGCAATGGGTGGAAAAGGGCAACAAAGCAACGAATATCCGGTTGCGCGCGGGATAAGCGTCAGGGAATTAGACTCTAGCAAGAACATACGAATTGATTTTATATATCGAGGAGTACGATGTCGTGAAACTTTAAAAATCGAGCCAACCAAAGCAAACCTCAAATATGCTGAGCGGTTAAGGGGGGAAATCTTAAATGCTATTAGTCTGGGTACGTTTAACTATCCAGATTATTTCCCTGATTCTAAAAGAGCAAAACTGTTTGGTTATTCAGTAGTTAAGGCGACAGTAGGGGAATTACTAAAAGAATATATGGCAATCGCTGAAAAAACGCTTGAACCAAGTACCTATAATGGCTATAGAAAAGCGTGTGAAGCGCATTTATACCAGGCGTTTGGGAATATACCAGTGAGAGACTTCTCATCCATAACCATTCGTAATTATGTAACAAAGCTTGAGGTGACGCTTAAAACGGTACGAAATATTTTTACTCCATTAAGAAACATGTTAGATCAGGCTTTAAATGATGGATTGATTACATCAAGCCCTTTAGATAAATTGGTTTTATCCAGGTTAGTCGATAAGAAAACTCGCAATAGCGATTGGCAGGTCGACCCATTTGATCTGGAAGAAATCAAAGCTATTCTTTCAGAAGCAAAAGCGCAGGCTAGAAATTTATTTCAATTTGCTTTTTATACCGGTGTGCGCACCTCTGAGCTTATTGCTTTGGAATGGGGTGATATTGATTGGTTAAAAGGAACCATCAGAGTATCCCGAGCGGTGGTTCTTAAAAAAGAAAAGGGCACCAAAACAAAATCAGGAAAAAGAGATGTGCTTCTACTCCCCCCTGCATTGGAAGCGTTGCAAAATCAAAAAGCGTATACCTTTTTAGAGGGGCAACGAATTTTCTTTAATCCTCGTACAAATACACCTTGGGAGACAGATGGTCAAATTCGAAAGACTTGCTGGGCCCACATTCTGAAAAAAGCAGGAGTGCGCTATCGTAACCCATATCAGACACGCCATACGTATGCTTCAATGATGCTTTCTGCCGGCGAAAACTCTTTATGGGTTGCCAAGCAAATGGGGCATCGAGATACCGAGATGATTATTAAAAATTATGGTAGGTGGATTCCTGATAAATCTACTGTGACAGGTTATACAACTGTGAATGAGTGGATCTCTCCGTTGGCTGGCCTGGTGTGTAAGTAAGGAGCTGGCCCTTTCAAAGCCGCTTCAAATTCAATAAATCGCAATGATTTCCAATTTCCAAATTGGAAATTGGAAACTAGATGGGCTATAATCTTAAAAAATAGATTGGGGTATCCCATGCTCAAAGGGCAAGACATAGCTATCTTGATCAAGCTACTACTAAAACAGAAGGCTAAGGAAAAAATTGAATTTAAAAACATCGCGTATGAACTTTATATTAGTCAATCTGAAGTAACTAAGAGTATTAAGAGGCTTGAAAAATCAAAATTGATATCACGTTACTCAGATGATAGTGTTGAATTACATAAACATGAGCTGATGGAGTTGTTCCTCCATGGTGTGAAGTATCTTTTTCCAGCAGACGTTAATATAGCAACTCGCGGTATGGCAACGGCACACAGCTCTCCCATTCTAAAAAAAATAATCTTGAGCGAAGAGATCTATGTCTGGCCTTATATTAATGGCAATATCAAGGGGCTGGCATTAACCCCAATATACAGAACCTTAGCAAACGCTTTGGATAGAACTCCTGATGAAAGCTTTTATGCAATCATTAGTGCGCTTGATCTGATCAGATTGGGGGGGAAGCGTGAAAATAAAATTGCAAAAGAAATATTGGAAAATTATATATGGAATCAGTAAGAATCAAGCAAAACAATGAAGCACTCTATCATGCAGCAAGCCTATTAAAAGATTTAAATGAACAGGTTGTTTATGTCGGTGGTCGAATCGTTGGACTATTGATAACTGATATAGTTGAGGATGACGTACGTCCAACCTTTGACATTGATGTCGCGTTTGATTTAGACACAACCGACATAGTTGCACATTATTCATTACAAAAGAAACTGGAAAGTCTAGGTTTTAAACCGGAGGGAAATATCAATTGCAGGTATATGTTAGATGATTTCATGATTGATGTGATGTATACCGATGGTACCTTACAAGGGATCAATTCCAATTGGTATCAAGCAGGCTTTGACAATGCCATTGAGATACAAATTAAAGATAAGAAAATCAAAATACTTAATGCCGTCTATTTCATAGCCACAAAGCTTGAGGCATTCACTGATAGAGCATATAACAGAAATGATTATTGGGATTGTAAAGACTTAGAAGATATTATCAATGTTATCAATGGCAGGCCTGAACTATTGGCTGAATTAATGGATTCCCCCAAAACTGTTAGACAATTTATTTCAAGTTACCTTAAAAAGCTTATTGAAGATCCAAAGTGGTTTGATGCGATAAAAGCGATTGCTCGACATGAGCGATCAAGAAATGTGGTTTTAAGTACAATGGAAAAAATTATTGCACTTGAGTATTGAAAAATTTGACGGGGTTTTGCGGGTGTATTCACCGACAATAACAAACCAAAAAGGTAAAGTGATTTAAGCTTGAGGTCACAATTTGTGACCTCAAGCTGGTAGCAAGGGCACCAAGGGTTGAATCTTGGGTGGCACTACGCGGGGATTTCATTAAATGCCCCATCGGCGCCCCAAAATTACATGACCTTACATTTAAACTAGATAAATCAAGTTGTTACAAAAAATTGTCGCGGGTTCGATTCCCGCCGCCTCCACCATATAACTTGTTGATTTTAAACGTTTTTATCATCAACATTAAATTTGCGGGTTCTCAAAGGGTTTATTTGCCCCTTTCTGTCCCGATGTACTTACCCCAATTATTCAACGGTTGATACCCTTTTTTCGATGAGTCATCAGGGATCCATTTACCATAAGTCCTCATGACCATTTCAGTATCCACATGCCCCATTTGACTTGCAACCCACATAATATTTTCACCACCGGATAGCATCATCGATGCGTAAGTATGTCTTGTTTGGTAAGGATTACGATAACGAACGCCTGCTTTCTTCATCGTGTGAATCCATGCGGTTCGTCGAATTTGATGATCCGTTTCCCAGGGTTGATTGGTTCGTGGGTTATGAAAAACTCTTTTGGCGTTGTTAAATGTATATTTTTTCTGAGCATTTAATGCATCTATGGCCGGTGGCAACAACATCACCGTGCGAATGCCAGCGCTAGTTTTTGTACCTTTAATTTGTTTTTTGACAACGGCTCTCACCACATGTACCACGCCATTGCATAAGTCAAGATCCTCCCACTCTAATGCAATTAATTCTGAGGTACGTAATCCTGTAAAAAAAGCAAATTGAAAAAGATTTTTTATTTGTTCATGATGGGTTGCATCCAAAATTGCTTTGACTTCCCCCCTATCAAAAGGGTCTACTTTAAAATTACTCTTACTGGTTTGCTTGCTCAACAACTTGGAAATAACGATTTTATCCAGTGGATTGGTCTTTATATATTCATCATTCAACGCTTGATCTATGATTGCACGCAAAGGGCTAATCAGGTTGCTTACAGTTTTTGAGGTCACATCTAAACCTTTTCCATATTCTCAAGCGCTTCGGAATTTTTAATCAGTACACCACTTTTTGCGCCCAAACCAATCCCTACCATAATCGACATTGGGGTTGCCAAGCCTAATGCGCAAGGACAGGCGATAATTAACACCGACACGGCAGCAATAAGGCCATAACTGAGCGATGGTTCTGGACCGTAAATTCCCCACACAATAAAAGCCAGCACCGCAATGCTTATCACCACAGGCACAAACCAACCAGCCACCGTATCTGCCAACCGCTGGATAGGGGCACGGCTACGTTGAGCATCACTCACCATTTGTACAATGCGAGAAAGCATCGTATCACTGCCAACATGGAGTGCTTTCATAACAAAGCTGCCAGTCTGGTTAATGGTGGCTCCGATTACTTTTGCACCAACTTCTTTGACTACTGGCATGGGCTCACCAGTGACCATGGATTCGTCTACATGACTGTGGCCTTCCTGTACCGCGCCGTCGACGGGTATTTTCTCGCCTGGACGTACACGCAGCAAATCACCTTGACGCACTTCATCAAGCATCACTTCCTCAATACTGCCATCCTCCATAATTCGATGCGCAGTCTCAGGTGCGAGCTTCAGCAAAGCACGAATAGCACTGCCAGTCTGCTCGCGCGCTTTTAATTCCAGTACCTGTCCCAATAACACCAACGTGGTAATCACCGCTGCCGCTTCAAAATATACCGCAACATCGCCTTTCGCATTACGAAAAGCCATCGGGAAAAATTCAGGAAACATTGTTGCCACCATGCTATAGCCCCATGCCACACCAATACCTATAGCAATCAACGTAAACATATTTAAATGGTGTGTTATGAGCGATTTGACACCACGCTGAAAAAATGGCCATCCACACCATAGCACCACAGGAGTTGCAAGCACCATCTGTATCAAAGTGGAAAGGCTAGTGGATAACCTATGTGTTTGCCAATGCCCACCCATCTCTAGAATAAATACCGGCAAAGTCAGTATGAACGACAATAAAAAGCGGCGACGCATATCGCGATATTCATGGTTTGGTGCAATATTTGCTGTTGCCGATATCGGTTCTAGTGCCATCCCACATATTGGACAATCACCGGGGCTAGATTGCCGAATTTCCAAATGCATAGGACAAGTGTAAATAATACTATCCGACTTTTGAGGAGGTGTCTTACTTTTGTGCATTCCATGCGTCAGATGGTGACACTCAGTAGATGTTTTTGACCGCCCAGCTGATTTCGTATGATTATCACGATGTTCGTGCTTCATGGATTCGCCTTAATCGTAGAATAAATTAATCTTACCCCTATTTAACCGTAAATATGAGGCGAAACAAAATGATGGGCACTACATTACCATTAAACAATAGATGAAATATAAGCTCAAAATAAAAGTGAAAGCCCAAAGGTCAATGTATTTTCACTGGCAAGTTCACCAACATTGCTCTGTAGAGTTTTAAATACTCCATAATTTTGCTGATGTTCAAATTCAGCGAATAAATTCAATCCCGGAATGAGGCGGTAATACGGTCTGATAATATAGCGCATCTGATTCAAACCACTCCCAATCTGAGCTTGAACCACAGTCTTAGATGCCAGGATACTACGTACTCCGACTCTCATGAAAAAGTTATTGGTGATTTGCGTGTCACGGGATAACTCCACATCTAATTTGGTACTACCATCAAAGTAGTAAACTCTTACGTCCGTATCAATAAAATAAGGCATTAATCCTTCAAGACCGATACCAGGTTGCCAATAAGGGGTTAGCGCGGGACGATTAACGTAATTAATACCTCCTTTGAGCGCCCAAAACTGACTAATGAGGTGCCAATAAAAAATATCCATATCGGCATTTTGTACCGTTCCCTTGTATACTTCGGCATCATTCGTGAACAATTCAAGCTTATTATAATCTCGCCCGTATAGCCCTTTAAATGTCAGTTTTTGCGCATTATGAAAAGGGTCTTCTCCTATATCAAGAAAATTGGCTTGATAAAAACCCATGGCGTGCGCCATTGGATGGTGGACCAAGGCGTGGTCAATTGGTTTTTTGTCAACTCTTACAATTGGGCGATTATGATAAGGCGTTTCTTTAATCGTATGCTCAAGGGGTGCATCACCTTTTGTAATTTCTATTAACGTTGAGTACTGAAATACGCGTGACATGCCGCTCATCATATGTTGGATAAGATGGCAATGAAAAAGCCATTGACCACTCGCATCCGTATCAACATCAGCAGTAACTGTCGCTCCCGGTGGGACATCAATAGTGTGTAATAAGGGATCATAACTACCATGGCCATTGCGCAAAATGAACCAATGTCCGTGTAAATGCATGGGATGACGCATCATAGACGGATTTGTAAAAATAAAGCGATAACGTTTATTAGGCTTTAAGACTATAGGGTGGGCTTTGTGTTCAGGTATGCCATTTATAAACCAAATGTAGCGATCCATATAGCCGAACAATTCCATCTTAATCACTTTACTTACCGGCTTATTGGAATCATTGGTAATAACCGCTGCTTTTAAATTTTGATATTTTGTTCCAACTGTTATCGTTTTAGCGTGAGTAAAGGGTAAAAACTTATCTCCTATGATGGTCGCTTCTGTTGGCATACTCATATTCATGGAGCTCATATCCATGTCCATTTTCATCCCATGCGGCATCGATTTCATCTCGGAATCGCTCATGTTCATTGAAGGCATTGATGTGCCCATGTCCATGCTCATGGGAGATGAACTGTTATCGCTCATCATCATTGACATCATGCTTCTAGTTACTGGTAATGGCTCTGGAAACGGAGTAACACCCTGATAATTTATCACCTGCTGAGGATTCGTTACTAAGGCACCATAAGCCGCGCCTAAAGTATCAATAGATTCGGCATAAATAACATAAGGATTATTTTTTCCAATTTTAACAAGAACATCGTACGTTTCGCCTGGTGCTATTTTTAACTCTATAATGGTATATGGCTTCACATCGTTACCATCGACTTGCACCACTTTCATCAATGCTCCTGGTATTTTGACATTGAATATAGTACTTCCACTCGCACCTATGAAACGTAAGCGTACAACGTCGCCAATTTTGACAGGAACGGTCCAAGGATGCGAATTAGACCTACCATTAAGTAAAAAAGCATCATAGGCAACATCACTAATATCATAAATACTCATGCGCATTTGTTGCATCATTTTATAATCATCTATTATATTTCTACGTTCTACAGCTGATGCTTTGCGGTAATCGTGAATAAACTTTATCAATGAAGGTTGAAGGGGAAATTTAGGAGCATAGTAATCACCCTCTTTTTTAAGATTCGCAAGTATTTGCTCTGGATCTGTATTGCTCCAGTCTGATAAGACAACAACATAATCCTTGGAGTACTTATAAGATGGTGATTTTTTGGGATCAATTAAAAAAGCACCATATAGTCCTTGTTGTTCTTGTAATCCTGCGTGCGCGTGATACCAATAGGTGCCCGATTGGTAAAGCGTAAATTGATAGTTAAATACACCACCTGGTGGGATCCCGTGTTGAGTAACTCCTAAAACCCCATCCATTTGCCAAGGCACAATCAAACCATGCCAATGAATAGCGGTCTCCTTATCCAGTTGGTTATGAACAATGAGCGTAACCGTATCACCTTCTCTAAAATGTAAGGTTGGTGCAGGAATCGTATCATTCACTGTAATGGCGCGTTTCATTTTGCCAGCAAAATTAACCAGTTTGTATTTTACATTGAGATTTACCGTATGATGGGCCGCAAGAGCGGGTTGCATTGACAATAAAACTGTTATTACTAAAAACCGCATAAATTCGTTAAAATAAAAACCAATTTTCACTTATCTAATCCTTTATTGAACAATGTTTTTCCAACTCAACCCAACCCAACCCAACTCAGCAACAAATAGATCATTTATGATCATGCCTATGATGAATGTCGGGATAATGTGGATGTGAGTGTTTTATCATACCATGATGGTGATAATGCGCGTGTGGCTCTTTTCCATTCCATAAAAAATCATGTGTATGCTGGTGATGCTCGTCATGAATATGACTATGATCATGGTTAAGTGGTTCGTGTATATGTTCGTGCTCATGGTGCTCAGTGAGGTGCAACCATACGCCAATTCCCATTAATGTGGATGAAATCCAAAATAAGACAGATGTCGTTTCACGAAAAAACAAAATAGCAATGACTGCACCTATAAATGGGGCTGTTGAAAAATAGGCTCCCGTTCTCGCCGTGCCTAATCCACGCAAGGCAAGAACGAATAAAACAAGGCTAGCCCCATATCCGATAAAACCGACCAAAAGCGCATAGCTGACTGTCAACCAAGGAGGTAATATCATACCTAAACAAGGCTTTGTTTCCTAGCTTATAAAATGAACGGATCGAGGGTGTAGGTCAGAAGCTGTGGTATCCTTGCCGGCATGACTAATGACCTTATTTTGCGACACCATCATGCCTAATAAATACGCCGAAAAAAAAGAATAGAACGTACCAAAACAAAAATACAAGTTGAGTAATTGGTCTGAATACAGCGATGCATTGCGTCGTCGCGGCGAGATTGATGTTTGGTTATCGGAAGAGGCTATATCATTATGGTATGAGA
>CAXNER010000025.1:0-8586 GCA_964201315.1 Legionellaceae bacterium | reverse complement strand
TACACAATATGAGCTTGATCCGGTGCAGGCGGCATTTAATATTGGTACGATGATTCGCTGGCTTGATTTTAACGACACTTGGCTTGCAGCCGAGTGGGGACACCCATCTGATAATTTAGGTGCAATATTAGCCGTTGCTGATTATGTTAGTCGGCAAAATATATTAAAAAATAAGCCTGCAATTTTTATGCACGACGTATTAACGGCGATGATTAAAGCACATGAGATTCAAGGATGTTTGGCCCTTGAAAATAGCTTTAATCGTGTCGGGCTAGATCATGTTGTTTTAGTTAAAATTGCCAGTGCTGCATTAGCAGCACAGCTTTTAGGTGGCGACAAAGACACCATACTTCGAACGCTCTCGCAGGTTTTTGTTGATGGACAAAGTTTGCGCACATATCGTCATGCACCCAATGCGGGATCTCGTAAGTCATGGGCTGCTGGTGATGCTACATCACGCGCTGTACGTTTGGCCCTAATAGCCTCGGCAGGAGAGATGGGGTATCCAAGTGCATTAAGTGCTCCTGTTTGGGGTTTTTATGATGTTCTGTTTGGCGGTAAGGCATTTGAATTTCAACGGCCATATGGCAGCTATGTGATGGAAAATGTTTTATTTAAATTGTCCTACCCAGCAGAATTTCATGCGCAAACGGCCGTTGAGTGTGCTGTGAGGCTGCATAAGTTGGCAAAGTCACGCTTCGATGATATCGCTCGTATTGAGCTGGTGACACATGAATCTGCAATTCGCATTATTAGTAAAAAGGGTGTGTTGCATAACCCTGCTGACAGGGATCACTGTTTGCAATATATGGTGGCTATAGGTTTACTGCATGGAAATTTACGGGCAGAAGATTATGAAGATGATGTAGCCGCTGATCCTCGTATCGATATTTTACGTGAAAAAATGGTTGTAACCGAAAATGTGCAGTTTTCAAACGATTATCACGCGCCTGATAAACGTTCTATAGCCAACAGTATTAAACTCGTGTTTACTGACGGAACAGAAAGTGAACAAGTGAGCGTTGAATACCCAATAGGACACCAGCGGCGTCGGGAGGAGGGGATTCCTGTGTTGCTTGATAAGTTTAAGCACAATGTAAGTACGCGATTTGAAGAAAGACAAGTCGACGAGATTATAAACAAAATGGATGATACCAACACTCTAGAAGCTATGTCGGTGGTTGATTTCGTGTCGATGTGGTGTGCTTAACCTATTGATTCTAAGCCATCCGTTGTCATAGAGAGCAATCTATGACAACGGCAGAAGGTGTTAATTGGGGTCATTAAAGCCGTCGCTTTAGTCCTGCTGATGTCATGATTTTTGTAGCAATTTCCTCGATTGAATAGCGAGTAGAGTTGAGACAAGGAATGTTTTCTTGTTGATACATCGCTTCGACTTCAGCTGTTTCGAGACGGCATTGATCGCTTGAGGCATACTGGCTATTTGGTCGTCTTTCAGTACGAATGTGTTGTAAACGTTCTGGATCAATAGTTAGGCCAAATAATTTTTTCTTGTAAGGTTTTAAAGCCTCCGGTAGACGAAAATCTGACAAATCATCATCGGTAAATGGGTAGTTGGCAGCAAGGATTCCAAATTGTAACGCCATGTATAAACAACTTGGTGTTTTCCCGCAGCGCGACACACCAATTAGGATAATATCAGCTTTATCATAGTCGCGGGTTTTTATACCATCGTCATGCTCGAGTGTGTAATTAACCGCCTCAATGCGATGATTATACGATTCAACATCCGCTACGCCGTGTGTACGTCCGACCGTGTAGGACGATTTTGTTAGAAGCTCTTGTTCAAGAGGCGCTAGAAAAGTGTTAAATAAGTCAAAAACACAGGCTTCAGATTGTTTAATAAATGAACTAATGTCAGGGTTGATCATTGTCATAAATATTAGTGGCCTAATATTTGTTTCTTCATAACTTGTATTTACTCTGGTAACCAGTGCGGTTGCTTTTTCAATCGAGTCTAGGTAAGGAATGGTTTGTCGTTCAAACACAATGTTTTCAAATTGGGTCATTAAACTATTTGCTAACGATTCAGCAGTAATGCCTGTTCCGTCTGAAATTATGAAAACAAAACGCTTCATCTATGTTTCTCCAAATAATCATCCTATAAAGTATAAGCTCAAGATGATTGTTTTTGCGAAGGATATTTAATCAGGATCCACGAAATGTTTATTGAATGTTAGGTATCAAGTCAGTTGATAAATTTATTGGTTTTGAAGCGTAATCACTACCATGGTTTTTGGTGAATGGTTTCTTTAATTCAAAAACGTTGTCCTTTGTATATGATGGGTTTTTTGTCATGCACAGAGTGCTTTGTCAACATAGACTTGGATCTCAGTAAGATTTCTGCTATGTTGATTAAAATCATAACGTTATATTCGTAGCTGATCTACTTCTCGGATATAAGTCCGATAACTTTTTGTCTAAGGAGTATATCAGCTACATATATACCCTCTAATATAAAGGTAACCTAAAAACCATGGAACAGGACCGTTTTCAAAAAAACCACGTGCTGTATATCATTGGATTGATCTCGCTTGTTGCCAGTTTGAGCTTGTTTGCTTTTACTTTGTATATTTTGCCTCACTTAATATTTGGATGGGGTTACGACGCACCTGTTTTTATTTCTAGTTGGAAGGAAATACTTCGGTTTGGATACCATTTTAGTTCTTCAGCTGCATCTCAATTAATCGCGCTGCTTTTTTTTATACTAACGGTAATTTTTGCTATTATTGCTTATTTCTCTTCCAATCGTATCGATAATGAAATTTATAGCGCTGAGCTAGAATTCCAAAATAAATCCCCTAAACGCAGGAAAGGACATCGAGAATCTGTAATGCTTGTTTTGAAACTTTTGTTTATTATATTTCTAGTGTTTATTTTTGCCGAATTATTTCAGTGGTTAATCTATACTAAAGCTTAGAACGTTAACATTGGATTTAAATTATTCATGTTGGTGCTTGTAATGATGGTTGAAAGGAGTTGAAATGTGGTATTTAACAAACTTTAAAATCAATAGATTGACTAAAAAATTAAAGGCGATGCAACATAACCGCGTCCATAATCAGCCGGGCGAGGAGGCACTTAAAAAAGAAGTTGCTGGTTATCATAAGCTTGCAATAATTTATAAATCTTTAGAAGGGAAAAAAAAATACCCTTTTGCTAAGGATATGGTACTTGAATGTTATCGCGCAGCTTCAACTATTGATGATCCAATAGCACAGTATATGCTTGGAAAAAATTTATTAGAGGAAGCAAAATTCAGGGAAAATTTGCAGTTAAACGGTGTTTTTTCCAATCCAAGCAATCAACGACAGATGCATCAACTTTATGAAGAAGCTCACGCTTATTTATTGGCTGCAGAGCAGCTCAATAGTATTGACGCTAAACGATTGCATGGACTGTGTTATATCAATGGCTGGGGTGTTGATCCAGATAAAAAGAAAGGCTTTGACTTGATCGTTGATAGCATTGAGCAAGAAAATAGCTGGGACAAAGTGCCACAAATTTTCGCTACTATGGGCCTCAACAAGCCTGAGTTTTTTTCAGCTTTAACACAGCACCGTAGCAGTAAAAGCTGATAGTTTTAAACAATATCAATTGATAAACCATCAGGGTAACATACAATATTTGATTTAAAATCAATCATGTATTGAGGGTTTAAATGGGCTCGAATCTGGGATGTTTTGACATGCTCATAGTGGTTTTTTTTTAATCAAAACAGTCCTGTGAGCTTGAATCTATTTTGCTGATGCTTTTCGGTATTCATTTTAAAAGGCAAAACATGGAAGATGTAAGATTTAAAATGTTATTGGAAACAGCGCCTGTTCCTATAATTATTGTTGATGAAGAGGGTAAGATTACTTTAATAAACTCACAAAGTGAAAAATGTTTTGGGTATCATCGGGAAGAATTAATTGGGAAGTTTGTTGAAGTTCTTCTGCCTGATGAGTATCGAGAAGCACACATATCGCATCGAAAAAAATACATGAAAAAACCTGTAACAAGAGCAATGGGTACAGGAATAAATTTAAAACTTAAGCGTAAAGATGGAGTAATTATTCCTGTTGATATTAGTTTAAGCCCTCTTGAGGTCGAAAATGGCACAATTATTACATTGGTCGTTCATGATATCACTGAACAAAAGCAGCTTGAAGAGAAGTATAAATACCTTGCTGAACATGATCCTTTAACTGGGGTAGTTAATCGATATATCCTTGAGGATCGCATTGACCAAGCGGTTAAAATAGCAAAAAGACACCAATGGTTGCTCGCAATATTTTTTTTGGATATTGATGGGTTTAAAGACATCAATGATAGCCACGGCCATGTTGTAGGTGACTTGCTACTGCGTGCCACAGTACAACGTATCCAAGAGTGCATACGTTCTGACGATACGCTCGCCAGAAACGGCGGTGATGAGTTTGTATTGCTTTTGGTGAATATTAACGATAAAAGCAATGCTATTAAATTAGCACAAAAAATTCATAAACGGTTTGATGAATGTTTTTTAATTGAAAATCTGCAAATTAGAATTACCTTAAGTATTGGTATCTCAATCTATCCAGGCGATGGAGATAGCCATGAGTCACTTATCAAAAAAGCAGATGCGGCCATGTATTATGTGAAAAAAAATGGGAAAAATAATTTTAAACTTTATGATAAATCCGAGATGGGTTAACTAACTGTGCTTGTTGTGGTTGTTGTTTCGTGTGCGCTCCTAAGTATAAATTCCCAAATACCATTTGATAATAGCCTTCCCATAAAAAAGTGAGACAAGGCCAGATACACACAAAAACGGACCAAAAGGAATCGGTGTTTCTTTTGTTTGATGCGTTGTTTTTAAATAAATAACGCCAGTAATCGCTCCAGTAATTGATGATAAAAGCAGGATTAATGGTAATTGTGTCCAACCAAACCACGCACCAAAGGCTGCAAATAATTTAAAATCTCCATTTCCCATGCCTATCTTTCCCGTTAATAGGTAAAATAGTTTAATAAAAACCCACAAAGTAATATAGGCGGCAGCCGCACTTAATACAGCGTCAGTTAAGGTCGTAAATACTGATTGGGTATTCGCTATTAATCCCAGCCATAGCAGACAAAATGTCAAGCAATCTGGCAATAATTGGTGCTGTAAATCAATGACGAACAGGCAAGTTATTAGCCAGATAAAAACAAGCGCGAAGATTAATTCAAACGTGAAACCAAAATGTAACGCCGCTAGCAGTGATAGGATAAGACAAATCGCCTCGATTAATGGATAACGAAATGGAATTGGCGCCTGACAGCAAGCACATTGCCCTTTTAATATACAGTAGCTCAAAATGGGAATATTATGCCAAAAAGGGATGGTGTTTTTACAACTCGGGCAGAAGGAGCGGGGGAAAAATAAATTCACTTTTGGGTTTTGTGTCATGGGGAGTTCTAATAGATCATGGCATTGAGCGCGCCAATCCGCCTGTAACATCAAAGGTAGACGGTATATTACAACATTGAGTAGGCTACCGATTGCTAAGCAAAATACACAAAAAAATAAATATGTGACAATCGGGTGCAGTAAAATAAGTTCATTGAGCATCATACCACCGAGCCAAGTTTGAATATTGGTAAATACATGGCTATAACCAAGCCACCAACTAATACGCCTAATATTGCCATGATCATGGGTTCTAATAAACTACTTAATGCATCAACAGCATTATCAACGCCTTCCTCATAGAAATCGGCTACTTTTCCGAGCATCCGTTCCAATGTACCAGATTCTTCGCCGATGGCTACCATTTGTATGACCATGCTAGGAAATAATTTTGTATTGTCCATGGCAACATTCAACTGTTGACCACTAGATACCTCATCTCCAATATTTAAGGTTGCCTCTGCATATAAAATATTGCCCGTAGCACCACCCACTGCTTTTAACGCCTCGATTAAAGGCAGGCCTGCTGCAAAAGTAATGGATAATGTACGGGTAAAGCGTGCGATAGCGGCTTGCTCGAGGATGCTTCCTATGATAGGTATTTTTAACATTAGCCTGTCAACGGTGTGGGCAACGCGAGGAGAGTGATTTCGCGCGTAATTAAACCCATAAATAGCACCGAATACAGCGCTAAAGATTAGATACCAATAGGATTCGAACCATTTTGATAATGTGATTACTCCTCGAGTTAATGCCGGAAGATCTGCGCCAAAGCCTTGGAATAATGATTCAAACTGGGGAACAACGAATATTAATAATCCCGCAGTAACTAAAAAAGCTATAGCCATTACTGCCATCGGATAAGCCAGTGCTTTTTTTATTTTCTTTTTAATGGTTTCAACTTTTTCTTTATAGGTAGCAACCTTGTCAAGCATAACGTCTAATGATCCTGATTTTTCTCCGGCATCAACCAGATTGCAGAATAAGTCATTAAAAAACACGGGGTGAACACGCAATGAATCGGCAAGTGTCGAGCCCGACTCAACTTCTTTTTTAATCGTTTCAATAAGGTCTTTCATTCGTTGATTGGATTGACCTTTAGCGACAATATCAAATGATTGAATTAATGGTATGCCGGCTTCTATCATAGTCGCCATTTGTCGGCTAAAGATAGTAATGTCTGCTTGTTTAATTTTCTTGTTTTTTCTATCAAAAAGCGGTTTTCGTTTTTTCGCTATTTTATGGATCGTAATACCTAGTTTTCTCAATTCTGTTTTTGCAACAGCAATACTCCGAGCTTCGATAATGCCACTAGATATTTGCCCAGAACGATTAACGCCTTCCCATTGGTAATTAATGAGAGCATTTGTATTTTTTGCCATTTATATTACTCAACCGTGACTCGATTGACCTCCTCTATCGTTGTGACACCTTCCTTCATTTTTTCAAGACCAGCTTGGTATACACTTAACATGCCCTCAATTTGTGCTTGTTTTAAAATATCTAGAGAGGTCCCTCCTGACATTATCATTTGGCCAAGTTTTTTAGACATTGGCATGACTTCGAATAGTCCAATTCGACCTCGGTAACCATTAGTGCATTGACTGCAGCCAACGGCTTGATAAGGTTTCATGTCTTTCGCGTCAGTTTCGCTATAACCTAGCTCGATTAAACTTTGGGTTGTCATATCATCTCGAACAGATTTACAGTTATCACATAGCCGTCTGACGAGCCTCTGTGCAATAATTAGACTTACTGAACTTGCAATGTTAAAAGAAGGTACACCCATATTAACCAAGCGGGTTAATGTTTCTGCTGCACTATTAGTGTGCAACGTTGATAGGACGAGATGGCCTGTTTGTGCTGCTTTGACAGCAATTTCGGCCGTTTCCAAGTCACGCACCTCGCCAACCATGATAATGTCAGGATCTTGACGTAGAAAAGAACGCAAGGTTCCTGAAAAAGTTAATCCCGCTTTAGGATTTATATTTACTTGATTAATCCCAGGTACTTTAATTTCAACAGGGTCTTCTGCGGTGGAAATGTTTTTTTCAATGGTATTGAGAATATTTAATGCAGTGTACAGTGTTACTGTTTTACCACTACCAGTAGGGCCAGTAACCAATATCATTCCTTGAGGACGCCCAATGGCATGTACAAAGTGTTCTTTTTGCACCGGACTAAAGCCTAGGGCTTCTATACCTAGCTTAGTTGAGCCTGGGTCTAGAATACGCATCACTATTTTTTCGCCAGCGATGGTTGGGCAGCTACTTACCCTAAAATCGATTGATCTTGTGCGAGAAAGTTTCATTTTAAAACGGCCATCTTGAGGAACACGGCGTTCGGATATATCGAGGCTTGACATAACCTTGATGCGAGCAGCAATCCGCGTAGACAGACTTACCGGTGGAGATGCTACTTCATTTAGCAATCCGTCTTGACGGTAACGTATGCGGTATTCTCGTTCATATGGTTCAAAATGAATATCGGAAACCCCTTTTTTTATAGCGTCGATTAATATTCTGTTAACAAATTTCACAACGGGTGCATCTTCGCTTGATAATGCAGAGCTATCAGTATCTTTTTCTTCTTCATCAGCGCTAAATTCAAGCTCCTCTAAGCCTTGTGATTCATCAAAATAATCAGATAAACCTTGGCTTTCTTTTTGATGAAGTAATTTATCAATCAATGCTATCAGTTTGTCAGTTTCAACCACCAGTGGCGAAACGGTAAGCCCTGTATGGAATTGTATTTCTTTAAGTGACGCCTGTTTGCTTGGGTCATCTGTCGCTAAAAAAAGGTGTGTACCCCGATTGAATAAAGGAACTAAATTGTGACGCCGTATTAGTTTTTCACTAACAAGTGTTATTGGAAGTAACTCCATGTCAATGCTTTCAAGATCAATTAAGGGTAAGCCGAAATGGCGAGAAACTGCGGGTGCAATTTTTTTAGCAGAAAGGATATCTTTCGTCACCAAGTACTGAAGTAGGCTTTGCTTATTGGTTAATGCAAGTTGCTGGTATTTTAGGGTGTTATCTTTGTCCAATAGTTTTTCCTGCACTAAAAGCAGAGAAATTCCTTGCAAACGATCTTGTTCGACAGAGGCCATAGTAACTATTTATCCATAAATATAGGATAACTATAGTCAA
>CAXNER010000024.1:0-8597 GCA_964201315.1 Legionellaceae bacterium | reverse complement strand
TTCAAACTATTTTACCGACCACAATAGCCGCATACCATGGCGATCAGTCAAACTGTTCTAAAAAAAGTCAATGATGGACTCATCCAAATAATTATATTTATGCATGACAATGGCTTGGTCACGGATGATTCGCCTGATTTGCTCAGAGGATAACTGGTTCTCCCAATCGCCAACGATACCTTTTCTAAAAAAACGCTCTACTTTAGCTGGTCGCTCTTTAAAGCCAGATTGTTCCTCTAGATGTTGAAGTTTTTCAATTTTAGCATTTTCAATGGCCAATTCTATTTCTTCAGGGGAGGCTTTGATTTGCAAAAACTCTAGCGCTTTTGTAAATACGTCCATTGGGGCAAGTTTCATGTCCTCATATCGGATAAGGTGTACGTTGAGGTCAGGTGCCGTCATCCAGCTCTCAACATGCGTTGACCATGATCCTAATTGATGCCGCACTTGAGATGATTGCCCAAAATGAGTATCACAAAAGGCGCTGTTTTGATCCCCAAGCGCTGCAATAGCATGGTCAAACGTACAGCTAGAATGATTTGCATACGAAATGGCGACGTCTAGTGGGCTACGGAGGATATAAATTGCCCCCAAGCACCGGGGAATCAGCGGCACCTTGTTTTTTTTATCCAAAAATGTGTAAGCATTATGTATTTTATGATAGCTAACGTGCTCTGCCTGTTCATGGTAATAGTTGTATACGGACGGTAACAGTTGATCAAGCTCATCATGGTCGAGGGTTGCGCTATCAAAATTTAATGCATCATCAATCCAAACGCGGCTACTTGCGATGGCACCGGTGTTAATATGATCAAGGTTGGTCTGCTGCGTTTTATTTAATACGTTTGCAAGCACGATTCTAAACCAAGTGTTTCCTGATTTTGGGTAGGATGCTAACCAATATATTCCCTTTTCTTTATCCATGGATGATGCCTCGGTCAGATAAATCTTTTTCTATAAAATCAACGCACTCTTCTAATTTAAATTCATCATGAGGCCTGGTGATGCGAGTCATTGCGACTTGACTGGCGATTTTTACCGAACACATTAAGAGATGTTTTTCTTTATCTAACCCCCGTAGGGATGATTTTCTATAAATAAAATTTTGCAAGCAAGGAATTTTTTTTACTCCAAGAATAGGAGTGTACGTGTATTCACTTTGTTGCATGTCATCCAGAATATAAATCATTTTAAGCGGTAATGGCGTATCGTGAAACCGCTCCCCTACGGGAAGAATGAATTTTTGAATGCGGGGCCTTATTGTCTTCAACGACGCTGTTTCTATCTCTAATTTTTTTGCGGCATCAAACCAAATTTTTAATAAAGGTAACCCCGGCAACACATGCCCTTGCTGATGAATGGCAGTGAAATCATCGGCAAGAATATCATAGCCGCGCTTTAAAAAAGCTGCTGTGAGCGTCGACTTACCGACACCCGAATGGCCTGCAATGGAAAAACAGTGCTCACCCATCTTGATAGTGCTTCCTTGAAGCACAAATAAGCCGCGTTGCAGCAATATGACACCGAGGCATAAACTAAAAATATATTCACGCAGGCTATCTTCGTCTATTTCTGCGGCAGGGGAGACGGTAATTAAATGGCCATCCGTTACTAAAAAATAGCCGATGGGGGGCACATGGAGCCACAGTTTCTGCTCTGTCATTTGGTAAAACAATCCTTTTGTACTGGGCGCGTCAAGCCCCTCAGGATTAACATTGCCTATTTTGATAGTCACCGCGTCAACGATTGCCGGGATTTTGTTTTCTTGGGGTGTGAGCTCTGGTAGACACAGCTCGCTAATAATGGGGGTTCCGTAGGCTAAGTAATGATACATCTTAAATATTATCTCCGTTCATTTAAGCAAGTTCTCCGGTCCATTTTAGGCCTGCATAGGCGCCTTGAACAGCGAAGTTACCTCCTTTGGTGCGACCATGATGTCCGGAGTCAGCAATTTCAATGGCGCCAAGATAATCAGCCCACATCCATCCGGCGTCTAGCTGCAAGTCGCCTCTTGCGAATGGATGAGAATAAGAGCCCCCTAATTTGCATTCAAATTCAGTGACGATTTCATTGGCCTTACCGGAATTCATATCCGAAGTGGTGCTATATCCCGGGTAACCGTTGGTGATGGCTTGTCGTTGAAAGGCATTATGCCCTGATAAAATAGCCCCTGCACCATTCAAATAAAGCCCAATCCCTCGCCAAAAATCATAGGAAAAATCAGCACCCCCTCGCGGGCCTATGCCTTCAAAGGAGGAATAATTGGTTCGGCTCTTCCCATTGTTGGGTATTGTGCCGGTTCCTGTTGTGATGTTATCCATGGCGAGATTAGCGTATTGAAGCCCTCCGTGAAAGCGAATATTGCCCCACGACTGTATATCTATGCGCTTCCCAAACTCAAGGTTCACCGCATCCCACTTAGGCTTTAACGCGGTCACCACAGTCCCTGTGAACGCTGTATCATACACATTAACCGGAGCAGGGCCCGTGATGGTCTGCAGGCCATGATGGCCGTAATGATACCAATTTAATGTCCAGTCTTTACCGGCGCCAAAGTGATAAAATGTGTCTAGTTTGAACCCTAAACCATAACTGAATTTTTTGCTAATGAAGTACTCATGGTACGTCGTTGACGTATTATTGGGGGTGGAGCCAAGGTACTCGAGGTTGGGTAGATTGGCCGTTAAGTACAGCGCTTGGGCGCCAAAGCCGAGCCCCCGACTGACGCATGGCGTCGCTGGGCTCCCCGAACCGCATTCACTCCCCATGGTGCCGGCGACTGCAAGGCCGCTCGACAGATAAAAAACACATAAGGCCGCTCGTTGGTGGTATTTCATACATAGTCCCTGTTCTAGTTCCTGTTCATTGAGGCGAGGTGCTTATGCCGCTGATGGTTTTTGTGTCGAGCTAGCCAGCGGTTTGCAACGGCTCTTCCGCATTCGCTGCTTTTAATTGGCGAAGTACTTCTCTGATTAACCCACGATGATTTATTAGCACCGTCCGCTGCTCCTCCGTGAGCTGCGATGCCGTTATTGGCTCACCTGCGGTCACGTGTAACCCACCGGGGACAGTATTTAATTCTGTCAACGTGAGATGGAGGGTGATTTTGGCGAGCTTGAGGGCGGCAGTTGTGGTGCTGGTAGCGGTGCTCGTAAGCAACAGGGCGTGCGCGCCCCTTAGTGCTAATGTCAGGTCGGTGAGTAATGATGCCGTCGTTTCCGAGTGGTGCGGGTTCAGCGCTGGCGCGGTGCGTACGCCGATACGGCAGGTTATGTTCCCTGTGCACGAGCCGTCATACTGCTCGTTTTGATAGAGGTTGCACTCGGTGTTCACGCAGATCGTGGCCCCGCCGGGCACTACGTTAAAGGCGCCGGGAGCCGCGATGCCTACACGCGAGCGTGACCCGGATTGTTGCAGGCGTTTGCGGGCATGAGGAGTGCGTTGTGTGCATGCATACGCCCGGCACTCGTTGGGTGGTACAGACCCCGCGGCGGCTGCGGAGAGCAGTATAAAAGAAGGTGTAATATACTTAATACAGTCTTTAGCCGATCGCGATTTGTCTCGTTTCATGTTTACACTCCTGTGTGTTAAGTACCATGGAGTCCACGAACGGCCTATCGCAATACTCCATATCTTGTTTAAGTTGTTGTCCATCCCCTCCAGCCGCCCTCAATACACCCCTACACCATGATGTCCATCGAGCCTTATAGTCTCCAATGCAAGCGTAACTTGCACCTCGCGCATAACGCAGGCCTAACTTGACTCGATGTTTTTCTACAGTTGCTTTAGCTATTCTAGGCACAGCACTAAAATGCACGCCCAGAAAATCAAAGCCTTTTTTAATGTGCCCCAAATAGGTTTTGTCAGGATGCATTTTTAATTGGACGGCATTTAAAATCTTGTGTGTCAGTTTGATAACCTTTCGTAACTGATGTTTTGTGTTGACCATGATGAGCCAGTCATCCATAAAACGTTGATAAAACCCATGTTTGCTCAATTCGTCATCCAATGGTTTGAGGTAGAGTGCTGCAATCAAAGGGGATAATGAGCAACCTTTGGGAATGCCTTTCTTGATATGATAATAATTCCCGTCTTTGATTTCTACCCGTTGACAATATTGGGTGACGAGGTCCAGCAGAATAGGGCACGATACATATTGCTTCAGGGCGGACAGTAATATCTCATGGTCAATCGACTCATAATAGTGGTAAGCATCACTTTTTAGAATGTACTGATAGTGAGATTGGTTGCTACTTACTTGTTTAAGGGCTGCATGAATGCCGCCACCGTGTTTTAGATGTGCGACTGATGGGTATTGCTGTTTTATGAATAGCGGTTGCAATACAAGGCTTAGGGCTTTTAGCACCAATGCATCCATGGCAGACCAGCTGCTAAGCCATTCGCCGTTAATATGGTGGGACTGCACCGGCCCTAGTACATATTGACCCATCAGTAGTTGCTGCTGTAGCTGAGCCTTGCAGTGAGTCCAATGATAGCGTAAGTCCCAAATACTATGGTTATGCCCACGCCCTGCACTGCTTAAACAGGTCCAAGTAAAGGCTTCCTCAAGGACATCAGAGGCACTCAGTTGTACAGCATCCATCGTTACAAGCCCAGGCCATCAATTAAAATTAACGTTTAGAGTGCCTGGCATTAATCATGCTGTCAAGTCAGGGCAAGATTGTCCAGATTTACATCCTATAGAACAATTTTGGGCTAATCTTAAAAGCAGAATAAGAAAATTTATTCATCAATTCTCATCCCTTGCTGAGGCCGTCGTTTTTGCTTTCACGTACAATCATTTAAATTTCAAATGACTATACTAGGGTTTTGCTTTCCTTTAAGTAGGGCCTTCAACTAACTGTTTTATCGATTCAAATACTTGCTCAATCAATTCCTCTTTGTTTTTAAGGGTAAATTTTGAGGCGTCGATTGGTTTACCAATATGGATTTCAGCCGTTTGGTTGATGTTGAATTGATACGTACGCGCTGGCAAAATATCAAAAGCACCGCGGATTCCTATTGGAATAATGGTGGCTTTGGCATGAATTGCTGTAATAAAAGCGCCTTTTTTAAAAGGCACAAGCTTCCCATCTTTTGAACGAGTGCCTTCAGGGGCTATCCACATCAAAATTCCGCTGGTTAATAATTGTTGTACAGCCTCTAAATCCTTGATGGCATTGCGCTTATTTTTACGGTCGATAAAGGGAAATTCAGCAGCGGTCATCCCTTTGCCTACAATCGGTATTCTAGACATTTCTTTTTTTGCAAGCATACGCAAGGAATGATGCGGGAACGCAAGTATGCTAAGCGGTATATCATAGAGGCTACTGTGATTGCACATGACAATGGTTGGTTGGCCTGGCTGTGGTTCAACATTATAGGGGTTGATGACGTTACATTTCACCCGTACCAATTTAAGAATTCTGTGCACCCATATATGAAGGGTTTTATCTACCCACGCTCGATTTGTGGCACCCAAAAAATGCATTAATACCGATTGGCCGGTGGTGTTTAATGTATACAAAGCGGATATAACCATAATCCAAACGGTGCGGAGTTTACTGATTTTCATGATTAGTCTTTATCATTTTTATGATCGATAATACGACCTTCATTTTTATCATTTGAGGATGAAGGAAATAGATAGTTTTTAATAGCGAACCCAAGCCAAATGATGGCGCCAAGCAATGCACCCCATATGAAAACATAAGATAACATAATAAATAGTCCAATAACCAAAGCAATGGCAATGCCTAAAATGATGAAGGGGAGCAATTGTTCAAGGAGCTGTTGTAATTTGTTATTCATGATGCCTCTAGGGGGTGGTTTAGCCACGTATTAAATTATCGTTCACAATTTGGTTACGCGCAATACGAACGTAAAAGCCATTTAGAAGTGTTCCTATTTAGCACGAATACGCAATTTGTGGTATCATAGCACTAGTAGCAAATATTTGACGGTTTATGGACATATAGTACCTGACGATTAAGTTTGTGTGCTCCTTCAATATGACTATGTTAGTTAGCTACCAATATCGATTAATCTTAACATATGGAGAAAGCCATGCTTTTTGGTATTCTAAACCTGTCATTTTGGGGTTATGTGGTAGCGACAGTCGTATTAACGCAAATAACTATTGCTGCAGTTACAATTTATTTGCATCGTCATCAAACGCATCGTGCTTTGACGTTGCACCCGATTATTAGTCATTTTTTTCGCTTTTGGCTTTGGTTGACCACGGGGATGGTTACAGCCGACTGGGTGGCCATTCACCGTAAGCATCATGCGACCACAGACGTGGAAGGCGATCCACATAGCCCGGTGGTTTTAGGGTTGAAAAAAGTATTCTGGCAAGGTGCGGAGTTATACCGTGGCGCTGCCAACGATAAAGACATGGTCGAAAAATACTCTCATGGCACCCCAAATGATTGGATTGAGCGCAATCTGTATTCGCGCCATTCTGCCAAGGGCATTGTATTGATGGCTCTTATTGATCTATTTTTGTTTGGGATCCCTGGTGTGTCTATCTGGGCCATTCAAATGATGTGGATTCCTGTGTGGGCTGCTGGTGTTGTTAATGGGGTTGGTCATTTTTGGGGCTATCGAAATTTTGAGTGCCGAGATGCTGCAACCAACATTATTCCTTGGGGATTTTGGATAGGTGGTGAAGAGCTCCATAATAATCACCACACATTTGCCTCTTCAGCTAAATTCTCAGTTAAGTGGTGGGAGTTTGATTTGGGTTGGATGTACATTCGCTGCTTATCATTCTTAGGATTGGCCAAGGTCAAGAAATTGCCGCCTAAATTGGCAAGGCAAGAAGGTAAATTACAGGTTGATCTTGATACAGTTAAAGCTGTCATTGGTAACCGTTTTCAAGTCATGTCGCATTACTACAAGCGTGTTGTTTGTCCGATTTTAAGGCATGTAAAGCAAAGCGATGTTGAAACTAAATCTGATAAAAAACTAGTTCAACGGGCGGGTCAACTACTGCGTCGAGAAGAAGTACTGCTTTCGCCGCGGGCTAATACCCGCTTGCAAGCATTGCTCGCTCGTTACGAGCAGTTGCGTGTCGTTTATAGTTACCGCCAATCATTGCAAAATATCTGGATGAAAACGGCTGCATCTCAGAAAGAATTGATTGATTCGTTACAGCAATGGTGCAAACAAGCCGAGGGCTCAGGTCTTGAGGTGCTTCGCCAGTTTGCAGAGCAGTTGAAGTGTTATGTTCCAAAGGTAGTTATTGCCCATTAGTTTCTAGCCCTGGTTAGGTCTCCACTTCACCAGGGCAACTTTTTCCTCCCTCCCTCCATGTTGTGTGATTTTCTTCTTATTAGACTCCTATTCTGTAATTTTAAACGCGACCCTCTGATGATTTTTGGTGATTTTGGTGATTTTGCAATAAATAACATACACTGTTAACTATAGGCATGGATTTTTCGGTTCTTCTCGTTGCCTATCGCGTTGCAATCATGCTGGTGTTAGTGATAATTGATGTTAATCCGTTGTTCATAGTTGCTTTGTTTTTTAAAAAATCACATATGGAGTGTGTATTATGGAGCGAAGTGTAGCTGTAGTGACTGGAGGTACGGGCGGGATTGGTTCTGCAATAAGCCAACGGTTGGCTGATGATTATCAGGTAATCGCTTGCTATTTTAAGAATGGACTGCATGAAGAAGCAAGGCAATGGCAGTTGTCACAGAAAGCGTCGGGCCATGACATTGATATTTTGTATGCAGATATTGTTAATTTTGCCGATTGCGAAAAACTAGTAGCGCTAGTGCAAGAGCGTTATGGACGCATTGATGTGTTGGTCAACAACGCGGGTATTACTTGTGATGCTAGTTTGAAAAAAATGACGCCATTACAATGGCAGCAAGTTATTGATGCCAATTTAACCAGTGTTTACAATGTGACGCACAATGTCTTGCCTCTAATGCTTGAAAGGGAATTTGGGCGTATCATCAATATTTCATCGATTAATGGTCGTAAAGGCCAATTTGGCCAGTGTAATTACTCTGCCAGTAAAGCGGCCTTATTTGGGTTTAGTAAAAGTTTGGCATTGGAAGTCGCTAGCAAAGGGATAACGGTTAATACGATTTCTCCTGGCTATATTGACACGCCCATGCTTTCTAATGTGAAAGAAGAGGTGTTGCAGTCCATTATTGCTAAAATTCCAGTTGGACGATTGGGACAGCCCGCTGAAATCGCCAATGCAGTGGCATTTTTTGCAGCGTTGGAGTCAGGTTTTGTGACAGGTGCTAATCTTGATATTAATGGTGGCCAATACATGTAAGTCTGAGTGGAAGGTATAAATACCACGGCAGTCAATTGTGAGTTAAGCATGACTAGATTAATTAAGAAATATAAAAACCGTCGATTATACGACACTGAAACAAGTCAATATATTACTGTTGAGGCTCTGCAGCGCTATGTTCTTGACGGTTTGGATTTTCGAGTGGAGGATTCTGCCAGTAAGGAGGACATTACCAACGCGACCTTATTACAAATTTTTGTTGAAATGGAAGCGGGGCCAACAAAATTTTTATCGCCCGAGATTCTACGACAATTGATATGTTTAGCCCATCATCCGA
>CAXNER010000023.1:0-8851 GCA_964201315.1 Legionellaceae bacterium | reverse complement strand
GATGCGCACTATATTATAAAGGCTCACACGCCTATTGATGAATTTAATGAGCAGTTGCAGGCTAACTTTAGTGATGAATCCTATGATACGATCGGAGGTATTGTCATGACTAATTTTGGTCACTTACCCAAACGTGGTGAAGTTATTACCATTGATCAATTTGAATTTAAGGTTATTAATGCCGATGCAAGACGAATTAAATTGTTAGAGTGCTTTGACTTACGTCTTAATCAACATAAAACAAACAAATCCTAACACTTTGGTCTGTTGACATCTGATCACCAGCAGCCTCAAGAACAACAAAAGGAAAACATGGGAATGACAAGTCATATCTTGATAATAGATGATGATACAGAGCTTACTGATCTTCTCATTGACTACTTAAAACCTGAAGGATTTGAAATAAGCTGCGTACACGATGGCGAAAATGGAGTAAAAAAAGCACTGAACCAACCCTTTGATGCCATCATACTTGATGTGATGTTGCCTAAATTAAATGGGTTTGAAGTACTAAAAGCCATTCGTGAACACTTAGACACACCAGTTCTTATGTTAACAGCACGTGGTGATGACATTGACCGCATAGTGGGGCTTGAAATTGGTGCTGATGATTATCTACCAAAACCCTGTAACCCACGCGAACTTGTGGCAAGACTTAGAGCCATTTTACGACGAACACAAAAATCACCGGTCCACAAACCGATCCTTGAATACAACAATATTGTTGTTGATTGTTCTAAGCGCACAGTGACCTTTCAGGGCCATGAGTTAGAATTAACAAATGCTGAATTCAATATCATTGAAATGCTCATTAAATCCCCCGGGCAAGCGTTTTCTAAGGAAGAACTAACCGAATATGCTCTGGGTCGTAAATACACAGCTTATGATCGCAGTATTGATGTGCATATCAGTAACTTACGTAACAAATTAGGTGACAATGCAACGGATGAAGGTTTGATTAAAACCGTCCGTGGATTTGGTTATTTATTCAATGCGTAAACTGTATTGGAAAATTTTTCTTTCATTCTGGCTTGCCACAATTCTGATTATCGTGACCACCGCCTGGGTTACAAGCGAAATAGCCCGAAAATCAACTGTTCCGGCCCAAGAGCATGCCTTCATGGACAGCTATGCTAATGCCGCTGTTGTTACTTTTGAAGCAGGTAAACAGACTGCTCTTAAAAAATGGCTGGCACGGACTGGCATTAGCAAACAAATGAATCTGTTTCTATTAACCAGCAAGGGCGAAATTATTGGCACCCAAGAAACGCCTGCGATTGTAAGAAAAACATCTGAAGATCTTGTGCAAGGAAAGCTCGACGAAGGAATTTTTAAATCAGGCAGCCTCATCGTAAGCCACGAAATACTATCAACAACAGGCATGTTTTACCGATTAGCCGCGGTCACTGAAAAACCACTCTCACATTCGTTGCAAATTCAGTGGGCTGGATTAACAGCTCGCTTATTAATTGCGATTTTTATTAGTGGCCTCATCTGTTATCTATTATCCATTTATCTCACCCAACCATTACGATCATTGCGCGTGGCTGCCAAATTACTTGCTACGGGTAAATTAAATACCAGGGTTGGTTCTTTTGCTGGACATCACAAGGATGAAATAGCAGAACTAAGTTGTGAGTTTGATAGCATGGCTGAACAATTAGAAGCACTAATAAATTCCAAGCAGCGCTTATTGCAAGACATTTCTCATGAATTACGATCGCCATTAGCACGATTACACATCGCCATCGAATTGGGTCGAAAAAAAAGCAATCATCTAGCGGATAGTGAATTTAATCGCATGGAAATGGAGTGTTTAAGATTAAATGCATTAATAGGTGAGGCCCTTGAATTTGCTCGTCTTGATAAATCAACCAATAGTTTGAGTAAAGTGATGGTTAATATGCCTACGCTACTAGAGAGCGTTATTAATGATGCAAATTATGAATTTTCCAAGAGTACACCACGGGCGATTGTAGGAAAAATGGAGCCGTGCCAACTTGTCTTAGATGAGCGATTAATCCATCGTGCCATTGAAAATATCCTCCGTAATGCGTTACGATACTCACCCTCAGATAAAATTGTTCTCATTTCTTTGTACAAGGTGCTGCCTAAACATAGTATATACATTGATATTGAGGATAACGGCCCTGGCGTTCCTGATGGCCAATTAACAAAAATTTTCAATCCTTTTTATCGAGTGGACACAGCTCGCGAAAAAAAGACAGGTGGTTATGGCTTAGGACTAGCAATAGCCAAACAGGCCATTAAATTACATGATGGTGACATACAAGCTATGAACCGTAATAATGGTGGTTTATTGGTTAGAATCGTACTCCCACAAGAATGATTATTCTGAGAATAGACAAGAAGGATCGTCACCGTAATAACATTCTAAGGTCTAGGCGGCACGTATATTACTGACCCTATCCTTAAGGATAAGATTTGAATAAACAAGCAGAAATACTCAATAATGCCAGTGGCGTTCTATTTATTGTTGGGTTTTTCACTTCCCGAATCAAAAGCATCCCTATTTTCCTACTAGGAACGGTGTTTAGCATAACGTCACTGATTGCCTATCTTGTTGGTTATGCAAGCTGGTACGCAGCATCTTTGTTTTATCCAAATCATCCAAGAAAACAAGAACATTGGTTCGGTTTCGCCCCCTTCAAGAATCAATACCAAATAGCTGCTTTAGTAGGCGCTGTTGCCACTATTATGTGCATAGTAGCACCTGTTTTTTTTATCCTTGCCGCGTGGCTATATGCCATTAGTAATTTGGTATGGGCCATTAGCGAATGCCATAGAAAAGAAAATCCATTTCCAAGCGATAAACTCTACTCAACGGCTAGACAAGGACACTACCTTCGATACGCCATACTAGCCACTGCCAATAGCTTACAGACCGCATTATCGGCCACTATCATCGCTATATTTCCACCAGCGACAATTGTGGTCATTGCCAGCTCATTGATCATTGGGTTTGTACTTGCTCTCCCAACAATCTATTATTGGATGAAATTCATGTTTGGTAAATTTCGACCTGATTCGGTTAATCACAGTTATGCGAAAGTTTCAGATAAATTGCCCTCTCTATCAAAACCGAAAGATGAACATAGCCATCAAAATGCCCGTGATTTAAGACACAAGAAGCCAGATTTAAAAAAATCGCATAGTAAGTTTGAAATTGATGCCCCTGAAGATTCAACCTATTCAAGCTTTACTTGTTAGTAAAATTTAAAATGAGTATAGTCTGCCCCTGAGGTATCAAGCATTGTATCGTGTGCAAGAAAACAACTGCGGGTCTCTTTGAATCTGTGCGGAATCAGGAGCTTTTCCATGAATGAAGTCACCAAATTAATGATCAATAATGCGCGTTCTGCATTACAAAACGCCTATGCGCCCTATTCAAAATACACCGTTGCATCATGTCTGTGTACGAAAGACAATACTTTATTCACTGGTGTTAATGTTGAGAACAGCTCTTATGGGCTTACCGTCTGCGCAGAAACGTCAGCAATATGCCAAATGGTTGCTGCAGGTCATCATCGTATCAAGAGCATGGTTATTTTAGCCGGCGATAATGCGCTCTGCCCACCTTGTGGTGCATGCCGACAACGCATACATGAATTTTCTTTAGAAGAAACCCGTCTTTATTTATGCAACAAAACTGTCGTTTTAAAAACAGTATCGATTAATGAACTTTTACCGATGGCATTTAGCCTTAATGGATCTCGAAATGAATAATACCAAAACAACATCAGCACATGTAGCCGCCGAAATAATTAGAAAACATAGGCCGTCATTTAAACCAACCATTGGCATCGTGCTTGGCTCAGGGCTCGGGAGCTTCACCGAACAATTAGAAGACGCTGTAACTATTAGTTATAATGATTTGCCTGGATTTCCTAAGGTCACGGTGCAGGGTCATGGTGGAAATTTAGTACTAGGGCATTTGTCAGGTGTGGGTGTTATTTGTCTACAAGGCCGTGCTCACGCTTACGAGGGTGCAAACGGTGACACAGTAAAGACCTATATTCGCACCTTAAAACTGCTTGGATGCGATTATTTTTTAGCTACAAATGCATCAGGATCGCTACTTGAAGAAGTAGGACCAGGAGAGCTGATGTTAATAACCGATCATATCAATATGCAACCGGGTAACCCATTGGTTGGCCCCAATGATGATTCGTTTGGACCCCGTTTCATCCCATTGGACAACGCCTATGACCACAGCATGCGTGAAAAATTATTGATGGTCGCTCAAAAAGAAAACATACATCTCAACCAAGGAATCTATCTAGCCGTGCTTGGTCCAAATTATGAAACGGCTGCAGAAATTCGAGCATTTCGTGTTATGGGTGCTGATGCTGTTGGAATGTCAACCGTCCCAGAGGTTTTGGTGGCCAATCACTGCGGGATGAAGGTAGCGGTCATCGCTACTATTACCAATTATGCAACCGGTTTAGCATCCACGAGCCATAGCCACGAAGCAGTAGTACTAACGGCGTCCATTGCCGCTGAAAAATTAAATCGATTGATAAAAAGCTTTGTTGCGGAATTGGCGTGAACCTAAAGGATAAATATACTCATGTGCGCCATGAACTAATGGCGCTCAGAGAAGAGGACCACCTCTCCTCTTATCAAACTATCGCCCCACTCATTGATTTAACCTTGCTTGATAACCATGCAACACCAAGGGACATTAATGCCCTTGTGTCTAACGCCAATCAGCATCACGTGGCTGCCGTTTGTATTTTACCAGAACACCTTAACTACCTTACACCTTCATGTGGAGTTAATCTTACGACAGTGATTAACTTTCCATCAGGAAATGAATCTCAACAACAGGTATTAAACACTATAGAGCGTATTACCGCCCTTCATCACATTAATGAAATAGACTACGTTTTCCCTTATCAAGCCTATCTGGCCGGTCAAAAAATTGGGGCACTAACCCATTGCCATCATGTCTATAGCCGCTGTAAAGAGCACGGGCTCACCTTCAAAGTTATTATTGAGACAGGCGCCTTGCCCTCCATAGAGGTAATTTACGAACTAAGCAGTGCCATTCTCAAAAATGGCTGTGATTTTCTCAAAACATCCACTGGGAAAATTGCCAATGGAGCAACGATCCCTGCTGCATTTTCAATATTGTCAGCCATAATAGATAGCGCTAAAACATGTGGCATCAAGGTATCTGGTGGAATAAAAACCATCGATCAAGCACTAACCTTCCTACAATTAGCTGAGTACATGTTTAAACATTCATTAAACAACACTCACTTTCGAATAGGCGCTAGCAGCTTGTTAGATGAGTTAATCAAGAAAATGTAGCCAAATGCTCGTTGGGAGGCGAAGTGCTGTTAACAAGGTTAATGACTTTATCAATTGCCGTATTATATAAACGCACTTCTTTTGATCTAAACCCATTAGTTTGTAACGTTTTACATAAGGTTTGTGCAGCTTTCATGTATTCTAACAGTGCCTCTTTATCAGGTGCCGTATCTTCAAATGCATCTAAATGCTCAAGTGATTCAGGAATTACATAATTTTTTTTCAACGCATGAACGCTTGTAGGTAAAGCAATTTGAATACTGTTTAAAAGAGCAAGTAGACGACTGCGTTCATGCAACTTTAGAGATTGTTCATCCTGCCCTTGCAAATAGATAATGGCTTGCTCAACAACCCTGTTTAAAAGATGAATAACATACGCATCCGTCTGCTGCAATTCACCTGCAGACATAACGCTCGCATCCTTTTTGCCAAAGAAACTAATACATGCATGAAACATGATTACATACCCTTATGCTTTTATATCAATCCAATTAATAGAATACATGAAATTAAACACAAAAGAATAGATACTATTACCGCACAGGGTTAGAACCGACCGAAGCCCACTATTAATGCGCACCACATCACTACGCCATACAATACATTTGAGGAAAAGGCTTTAAGATAATCGGTGTTAGTGCGTTGGCTTATCAGCCACTGTTGATAAACCAATACCACTAATGAGGCAGACCAGAACCCATAAAACCATAAGGAAAAATGCCATCTAGATGCCAAATAAAGCCAGGTCGTATGAACGATAATTTGCAATAACAAAATAATAAACTGATCATAGTCTGCAAAAAATATGGCTGTGGATTTCACACCGATACGCAAATCGTCTTCTCTATCAGCCATTGCATACATCGTGTCATAAGACACTATCCATGCGAAATTCTGCATAAACAACACAATCATAGTGGTAGTAAACACAACGCCTGAAGCTGCATAGGCCATAGGAATCCCCATCGAAAAAGCTAGTCCCAATACAAGCTGTGGGGCTTCAAAAAATCGCTTACAAAACGGGTAAAGAATCGTAATAAAAAGGGCTGCGAATGCATAATACAAACAGACTATTGGAAGTTGCATCACAATATAAAGTGCAGCCACCAACAAAACCGTTAAAAGCACCATTGCCTCAGGCAACCCAACTTCGCCAGTGGTTATTGGACGCATGTTGGTCCGTTTGACATGTTTATCAATATGGCGATCAGCAATATCATTCACGATACAACCAGCCGCCCGCATAACGATGGTTCCTGACAAGAAACAAATGACCAGATTAAACGCCGGAATACCCTGATTTACAATCCATAAAGCCCAGGCGGTAGGTAACCACAATAATAAAATACCAGCAGGCCTATTAAAACGCATCAGTCGACAGTACGCCCCCCACTTCAATGAAGGTACTCCATAAGTCCAGACAATAACGTTTCTGTGAGAAAAAAAGGCAACCGATCAGCCACAATGAACGTAGAAAGTCGCACCCATGCTATTTTCTCATGGTTTAGCATCAATGGGTTTAACCAAGAGTATTCAATAGATTGCTCATTTATTGGATAATATAGCATGTTAATGCGCTTTATATCGGGTGTATTGAAAATCAGTGTACCTAAAGACTCTTTATCTAAGCGACTAAAAAGCGCCCTATGAGCATGATAGGTTGTGTAGGGAATAATGGTACGCGCATGCCAACAGGGCTTCTCCCATGCCCACATTAGTATTTCACGGTGAAAAACGGCTTCGTTATTGCAGTGCAAGACGTGTTTGTCCCACCAATCAGGTGCTCCCCAGTACTCTGCTAATACTTGCAACCGAGCATCGCCTGATTTTTCTCTGAGCTTCTCCGTTAACGAATCTTGATACATCAACCATGGTAATAATGACGATGGTACTGCACCCTCAATAGGAAAAAATGCATCTGCGCTTGATAAAATTAACATAACATAGGCAAATTAAGTCATCTGAAGATAATTAAAAAAGGCTTATTTTACAACAATTAATCGACGGTTTATATACACACCTTAACTACTGATGAGTAAATCAAGACGACCTCCCTCAGTTTAGAGAACAATAGTTACTTATAAAAACGGTCATATTTAAAGTATTTTTTATCAATTAATTCTTTTATTTCATATTGTAATATTATGAGCACAACCAAGGGGATGAAGAAGCCTTTAACACAGTTAGAACTGATATATAATCTTTGCAAGAGCTTTGTTAGTGCTTAACTGCATCTTACTAATTACTTGCGTATAAATTAACAAACCAAATGTATCATAAGCAGCTGGAACATCGCTTGGAAAGTAATTTCGGCTCCCATAATCGGAATAACGATATTCGAGACCAACGTGTAAATGTTTTGTTAACGCATATTCAGTGCCGGCACCGACAGTTCCACCAAATAGAAGGTTGGAGCTAGAACCTGACATTGTGGGAGCTTGAAAACCAAAGTAATTTGCAGAAATCACGGTATCTCTGATTTTTGCTTCAGAAAACGCTACGCCTCCAACAGCGTAGAAAAGCCAGTTCTCTATCCCTATCCCTAAACGGGTTACCCACTGAGCCTGCCACTTTATACTGCTCTGAAAACTATCTCCTGGACTGAATAAAAGTGTCGATTGAGCCTCCTTTACTGTAAGCGTATGCGATTTACTAAGATTCATGCCATTCAGACTTAATTCAGTGCCTATAATAAATTTGTTCATTTGCCAATTATATCCAACTTGCCCACCACTTATAATGGCGTTATTACTAGCATTGAACGTCTGAATAGAAGCAGGAAAACTTAACAAATCTACGATGAATGATTTGGCTGCCAAAGTGCCTTCAAAATTGCTCCATATATTACCAACGCTACCACCAATATAAAATCCTGACCAATCATAACTTGTTTTTTCATCGCCTAGAGTGCCAGACCATAAAGAAGAAACTGATAAACTAAGAACTAACCCCATTAATGCAGTTTTTTTCATTCAGTAAGGCCTTCTCAAGATAATAATTATTAACATACAGTACAATATTTATTGAATACTGGGGTGGATTTTCGATGCATCTATTTATCAAGCCAACTATTTATTTTACGGACAGTTGCTAAATTTAAGTCCCCTGTTAAAAAATAAAGATCGATGATATTTTTTAGGTAATTATTTTGAGCTATAGCCTGACTCATTGAACTATCGTAAAGACGAGCCTCTGTTTCCATGAGATCCAAGGGGGTTGATTTACCCTCTTTAACCATCAACGCTTGATTATTCATAAGTTCATAATCAGCTTGCAATTGTGCATTAAATTGGCGGATTTCCTGTTGATAAAACAGCACGTTATCATAATCCTCGGCTATCTTTAGATTGAGTTGCTGATTAAAATCTCTGAATTTTATTAACTCATTTTGATACGCATGATGTTTTTCTTTAGTCTTGTTTGAAATTTCACCTCCAGCGAAAAGAGGCATGCTAAGTGCCACTCCAATCTGGGCACCCTGGTATTGAAATTGACCTTTATCGACAATTCCGGC
>CAXNER010000022.1:0-8926 GCA_964201315.1 Legionellaceae bacterium | reverse complement strand
GAAAAATTACACACAGCAGTGATCTCTCAAATCCATCAATTACAACTTGATCTTCAACAGGCGTATCAGATCAGTCAATATGGGATTCATGAGAAAATCTCTCAAGGTCAACTGACCAGCCAACAGCTGATTACCGAGACAGTAGCGCGGCAAATGATGGATATTCGTGAGCAGATGCAGCATAGTTTTAAACAGCATGCGGATGCCCTCACCAAGCATCTGCAATCACTGACCGAGGAAATTCGTGGTCACTTACAGAATCTAACACATCAAGTCACGCATCGATTGACTGAAGGATTTGAAAAAACATCGTCTACGTTCACGGATATTGTCAGACGATTGGCTATCATTGATGAAGCACAAAAGAAAATCACGGAATTATCACGCCATGTAGTGAGTTTACAAGATGTGCTCGTAGATAAGAAATCACGTGGGGCTTTCGGCGAAGTTCAATTATCAGCACTGATTGCCAATGCCATACCTAGTACCCATTATGCGATGCAACATACCCTGAGCAACGCAAAACGTGCCGATTGTATTTTATTTCTTCCCGATCCCACGGGAAATATTGTCATTGATGCGAAATTTCCGTTGGAAAATTATCAGCGTATGATGAATTTTGAACCGAATACCACCGAGAGAAAAGCTTCTCAACAGCAGTTTAAACTTGATGTACAGAAGCATATTAAAGACATTGCAGAAAAATACATTATCTCGGGTGAGACCTGTGATGGCGCGATGATGTTCATTCCCGCTGAAGCCATTTTTGCTGAAATTCATGCGAATTATCCCGAGATTATTGCCATGTCGCAGCGCATGAAGGTATGGATTGTTTCTCCAACAACGTTAATGGCGGTATTGACCACCGCTAGAGCGGTACTTAAAGATGACGCAACCCGAAAACAAATCCACGTGATACAACAACACCTGCATGCATTGGCTGAAGATTTTCAACGCTTTGAAAAACGCATGGATAAACTCACCAAGCACATTGACTTGGCACATCAGGATGCGAATGAGGTCAATACTTCTGCCAGGAAAATCACCCAACGGTTTCAAAAAATCGAAAGTGTTGAATTGGAATATAAAGACGTGGCAATGGTTGAAGAAGCTTGATTGTTCTGCTAATACTAAAGTATAGAACACTCTTCGAGAGCAAACATGACACGACAACAATTCTTTTTTTTGGCCATCGCCTTGCTATTTAGTGCCTTGGTTAACGCGCAATCTTGTGCTAGCGGTGAACAGTGTTGTGCGGATAAAGGCGGTATCCAGTATTGCGATTCCTCTGCAGGTCGGTATGTCTGTGGCGATGGCGATTACTCATCCTGCTACTGCACCCGTCATGCGATCATGGATTTACAAAAAGTTGCAGGCTGTTGCACTTGGCAAGGAGGCGTATTTAAATTGGATGAATACACTCATGCCGTGATTTGCAATAATGGTGGGATTTCAGAAATATGCAGTATTTATACTCCAATTAAATCCGTATCGCTGTGGTAAGGATCGTAAGTGTAATAAACTGAGTGAATTTTATGGGCGTTTAATTGAAAAACATGATGAATGTTCCATAAAAACATGCAAAAAAGACCTGTTTGCACATGAAAAACCAAATTTTTTAGTGAATTGTAGCATTACTTCATGCTATTGGCAAAGAAATTTCACACGCCGGACAAACCTTCATTCGAATTACAAGCACCCATGGTGCGACAAAACCTGTTCGAGAGATGTTGGGACGAATTGTGATTTTTTTTAACGAACTAAAAAATAGTGCGGAGCAGTTGACGACAGAGCATCGCTGGTCCCGCTTGTTAAGTAAAGCCGTAGAAAAATTTCTTGGTGGGAGGCGATTATTTGAACCAATCTTTTTGGAAGCGCTCACGTAATAAAAATCAGACAGAAAAAAATCTGAATTTTTAGAAAAGTTTGAGTGATTTTTTAGAATCAAGAGACCTCGTTCTCCGTAATTTTTGGATACTAAAGATATTAGTGACTAAAAAAGTATCTACGGCCTCAATAGATAGCATTCTACCCGTTTCGTTTTAGGTCCTATTATTTCCATTAACATACGGGAGTTATTCTGATAGGCAGGGTCTATGGCGGTCGAATTTTTTCTTGTTTCTCGTGAAACTGTTGTATCGTTTATATATTGCCGCCTACATTCAACTGATCTTAATAAAAAAAAATGGTTTTCTATGGGATGGAATCGCAGTTGACTTACAAATTGTGGACAAGTAAAAATCCTTGAAATTAGCTGGTCCGAACTTATGGATTTCATCCAACTTGGCTCCCCTTAGTAAGTATCTTCCGAACTCAGCGGCGAGAGGAAGTGATAAATTTTGACCAATGCTATTCAGCAATCACTCTCGCAAATAGAGTACAACTTGCAAATTAACCAGCTTTCAATAAACCTCAATGATTAATTTGGGATGTTTCGTTGCTCTAAAAACATACTCGCAAAACCGCGAGGAGAATCTGTTTTTAAATTAAGTTCATCAAGATAAACAAGCTTAAAATTAGATTTGCCCGCAAGTGAGCTAACATCTGGATTTTCTGGGTAATTCTTAAGAAGAGGAAAGAATAACGATTGACCAATAATATAGCGCTTATCACGACTCTCAGGAGCCATTCCCCAGACATTTTGATAAGTAATGGCAGCCCTATTATTATCAATGTCTTTATTGCCTACATACAACATTACATGGCCACCGATATAAATAATGGTCATCAATGGATGGCCTTTTTCTTTTAATAAGCTTATGCGTTCATCAATATTATTTTTTGATAAGTCCAGCGTTGAACTTAATTGTGCTTGTTGAGCAGAATTTCTGGGGATCCAAATTCCAAATGGCGTGAATATGCTTTTCATCTCTTGAGAACAATCATTAAAGAAGAATGCCCCACCCCAGCCATAAGGCCGATTTTTTAATTGGTTAATGATTTTGACCAAGTTTTTGGGCGAGGCAGTTAAAGGCATTATATTCGACGCGTTTGTATTGATAATGCCAGTTTTTATCATGGCATGATTATGGCTATTTTTAACGGGTATTAAAATGGAGGTCTGCTGGCTATTACGTTCAATCATTGGAAATACCGATCCAACAAAGCCTGTGAATTGGAATTTTTGTTGATCATCGACAATGCTTGCTTCGGTTTGGGTGACTGCAATAAGGCTATGTTGTGCTGCTGTTTGCCATTGGTTAATGAACCCAGATGAAACATAGGCAATATCATTACTTTTAACCCACGCAAAATAACCATCAGGTGTTAAGACCAATGACCAAGCTTTGTCCTTTGACACACTAAAGACATAGAGTGGAGTACCTGCCCAAATTGCTGATTCTTGCAAATTATCAAAAGGGAATCCTTGGCCAGGTAGACTCGCATGAAAAAAATCAGGTGCACTATCAGGCAACGCACGTGCATGGGTATTTGCAACTGAAATTGCTCTATTTTCCTCCTTGAACTCACTCGAGGCGAGCGCATATAAATCCATGTTATCTCTTATTTTGCTCCACCAAGTTTGGTCGTGCTCCTTGAAATTCTCCGCATAATGCTTATCTTCATTCGGTTTGTTTTGATTGTTAAAATCTTCTAATATTTCGGATTCAACTTTTTTCATCAACGGTAAGGCGGACGTTACCATTTGCGCGCTCCAAGGTGATAATCCTTGAGCATCACTTGAGTAATAATGATTGTAAAATTGCTTTAACTGTAAGTGTTGATATTCAGGGCTTAATAAAGTTTTATTGTAATCCTCTCCATCTGGAGGCAAATAGTCATTTGCATTTTGAGAATATGTGACAGGAAAATCATAAATGGGTACTTCCATTGCAAAACATACGGAAAAATAGAGGAATAAGAATGGTGCAATGATGAATTTCGTTAAATGCCGCTTATCACATACGTTATAATTCATAAGACTCTGCTTCACAACAATAGGGTTACATGATACCGATAAATGCGTATCATGTCAATTTATTAACCAGTTTTGGATGATTGTAAATGAGTTATAAATGTCCTGTATCGTTACTAATCTTTGCTATATTGATGTCAACTGTAATGCCCCGCGCTAATTTACCCCATCCATCTCACGCTAATTGAAGTGAGATAAAACTAAACAAGCCTCCCGTCATATAAAATAACCTGCGACTCTCAAGCCACGGGGAGCATTTATCCCTGTTTCAGTATTGTAATGGCCTCTTTGAGGATCTCATCTGGAATATGATTGATTTTTTTATCCGTCGCCAACCGTAATGCCGTCACCAATATGCGGTGCACTTGGCGTGGATTTCCTTTTGACGAGATCCGAAGCAGTTCTACTGCGGACTCAGATAACAAATTATGCGTACAGCCGGCTTGCGTGAGGCCATGCGAAAGAAATTGCTTAAATGCGTCTCTATCCATTATTGGCTTGAGCTCAAAACGTGCCTGGATTCTAGAAGCCAACGCGGAATTTGCCGTTCTATCAATTTCACGCGCAAGCTCTGGGTGTCCTGCCAGCCAGACGGTTATGTAGTCCTTTGAGTCGAACACAAAATTGAGAAAAGAGTCATCTCCTCTTCTAACCCGCCATGACTGCGCAAGTGATAAATCTGTTCAAGCCACGCCCAAAGACGGGCATTCAAATCATCAATACTCGTAATTTTCTTCATGACTATTTCATTTAAAAACTGCTCTCTAAATGTGCGGTGAAATCGCTCTAGTTTCCCTTTACCTTCGGGCTCATATGGTCTGCAGTATATAAGTCGTATATCGAGGCGCGCACAAATTCCTTGCAAGGATAGTGAGCGGTAGGCTGGGCCGTTATCAACCAAGAGCTTATATGGTAAGCCCCGCTTCAATAGTGCTTGCTTCAAGACACCCTCAATATCCAACGCCGTTTCTCCAAAACAAAATGCGCTGTGTACGATGAGGCGCGAAGCATCATCCAGCAAGGACACGAGGGGGGTATGCACTCAGGTAGGACGGAACTGGTCTTCTTGCATGCCGGACAATAATATCGCTGAATCAAAATGGGGTTCTGTGATGTGCTAGATGGATTCACCCGATCAGACTCTCGAGGATAAGTACCATGAAGCCATGGATTTAATCTTCCGCAACAAACGCACTGCGTCAGGCGCACACGAGCAGGGTTATTTTCTACTTCACTGTTATATTGGATTAATGAAAGGATGTCTGGCAAAATATACATCATGACTGGTCTTCTTTTTTATTTTTTGTAAGAAAATCAATATTACAGCTTGATCAGTCATTTACCATCAATAAATTTTTGTCTCAGGGTCTTTATAAGTAATACGAGGGCTACGAGCTAAAATATCACGGGACAAAATGAAGGGTTAAGGGCTAGATTTAGTGAGACGCCACAAGTGGAACCAAAAATGCCTTGGCCATTTGGGAATCAAAAGTGACTCAAAAAGAGTTGATTCTAAAAAATGTTTGGTGTGGCCGATGCGCTGCTTCGTGTACCATTAAGGAGCCTATTGCGACGATAGCTGATAAGAGCATTGTGTTAAATGGACGTTGTGCAACATGCGGGGGAAAGGTTAGAAGATATATTGAGGAAAGCTAAGATTTTTCACAGTAAACCGCTTGTTAAAGCTCGGCGGTTTCAGGAAAGATGGGGATTAATTTCCACGCTCTTTTTATTATCGATGGATGTAGTGCGGATTAAATGATGCTCAATCAACACCTCCATCGCTTAATAGATTTGACCCCCTATTCATTCATCTTGTCCGCCAGAATGCTCACAAGCATCAACATTACGCCTAATTTGTTTGCCATGATTCTCGGCACTTTTGGGTGTGGACCAAATACCACCCACTATACTACACTTCCTTGCTACTTTGGTTTGGCTCTTGTTCTTGAAGTGGTTTTCGCTTTCGCTTTCGCTTTCGCTTTTGAATTTCAGATGGTTTTTTTCTGAAATCCTCCTCCTCACTCAACGACCCAGTGTTGGTAAACGAGCGAAACCCTTGGTAGACGATGAAAAAAAACCAAAGGATCATTAACCAGATAAAACCATGATTCTCCCCAGGCATATACGCATTAATCAGAATAAACAAATTAACCATAACAAATAACACCAAACTTCTATAAAATAACTTTCTAAGTCTGATCTTATTGGCTTGATCCTGGTGTATCCTTTCCTGTAGGTCGTCCTCTGACATAATATCTCCTCATTATTACAATACAATTATCCGTTTTTTTAAATATAATGCTTAATATTCTTCAGTTTAGAGCAAATCTCATGTTATTCAATGGGATTGCAGAGGCCCCCCCACCATTTTTCCATTTGTAGTGCGTTTACCATTGAGCAATTTCAAAAAATTATTTTCTGTTGATAGTATTGCACCTTGAGATTTTGGCGGAATACCTATTTCATAAGCAGCTAACGTACGCCAAAAATTATAGAAACTAGGGTTGCTTTCATATGCTTGCGCATAAATTAGTGTGGCCTTAGCATCCGCCTCGCCTTTAATCAATTCTGCTATCTTCTTAGCAGGCGCAAGAATCGACTGATATTTTCGGCTCAGTTCACCTAAAATAATTTGGTAGTTTTTAATTCCAGTAGACCGCAGCTCCTCAGCTTTTGTTAATCGCTCAAGAATCATGCGATTTTTAATTGATTTTTCAACTGACAGCCCATAATGAACATTTTTCATTAACACGCCGACAATTTCTATACCATAACCTAAGGTATATTCATAATTTTGCTCTTTCACCATCTGAGCTAATTTTTCACGACCCAATTCAACGCTTTGATGTAAACCTAGATTAGTATCTAACGATTTAATTTGAAATAAATCCACACTGTATAATTTTAATTTAACATTGCTCGATCGTAAAGTCTCCATGAGTGCATACTTTGCCACCACTTCTCTCAAGGAGCCAGAAACGATGTTTTTTAACAATTCACGTGCGGCAGCTTGATCAGGCATGTTTTGGTAAAAAAGTGCTGCGTCATGAATCCGCCAGTTGATGACCGTATCAATCGAAATAAAATAAGCATCTTTTGTAGCAATTTCAGATTGCAAAAGGTCCTCAGTAAAGATACGTTTATCAAAATAAATCGCTTTCCATATATACGGAATTTTAAAATACAAACCGGCCTCGTTATAAGGCGTACCAATAATCTTACCAAACTGGGTTAAAACGACCACACTCCCTTCATTCACGATAAAGGTCCCTGCATGCCAAACCAATCCCGAAAGAAATAAAACAGAAAAAGCAAGAATCGTCTTTAAACGAGTAATATAAAATATAATAATTAAAGTAAGCAGTATAAAATATAAACTCATGTTAACCTCTGCTATTTGTTCATGGGGCAACTTGCGAATGAGTAACCATTGGCGGAGTTGTACTGTTTGGCAGGGCTTGCTGCGTAGCCAAACCCGACGCTTGCGGACTGTTAACAACCGTAGCTTGCGGTATTGCAGGAGCCGGTTGCAGAGGCTGATTTGCTTGAGTTCTCACATAGGCATCCATTTTTTGCCCGATGCTTTTCAATTGTTCTATTAATCCGCTTACGCCCATCTCACCAATAGTTGTGGCATTTTTAATACCCGAACTGTTTATAAATAATGGCAATATACCTTTAGCATCTTTATCTAAAATAATAGTAGGTGTCTGCCGTAAAATTTCTTGCATAGTCCCTATATACAACCTATCTTCGGTAATCTGCGGTGCTTTTTCATATTCATTCTTAATCAGGGTAAATCGTCCTGTCTCACCTTCTGCTTGATTCACAATTTTAATTGCATAAGCCTGTGCTTCTAATTTAATTTTTTCGGCCTCTCCATATGCTTTTGGAATACGCTTCATATATTCTAGTTCACCTTGAAAACGAAACCGCTCTAAATCTTGGTTCGCTCGATTCACTTCATTAAAAGCAAAAATCACTTCCGTGGTTGGTAATGCATCTAAAATAATCACTTGAGTCAATTTAATGCCTACATTATAAAGATCCAACATTTTTTGTGTTTCCAATAACACTTTTTTTTCTACCTCCATTCGACCAGTCGTCATCACTTCATTAAATAAAGTCTGTGCTACAACTTCCTTCATTTTAGCCATAGCAATATCGCGAATATTTGCTTCTGTATCTCGCGAATTAAATAAATACTTTCTGGCATTTTGAATCTGATATTGCAACGTCCATTGTATTTGAATCAAACCTAAATCCCCTGTTAAAAATAACATTTCAGAAGGTACCGGTACTTTTCCATCAAGGCTTACATTGGATTTTATTGCTTGGACAATAGCCTTTTCTTTTCGTTGAATACGACTCTGTATCCCTTGTTTACTTTGATCTTGCGGTGGCGCATAGGTTTTGCGTATGTAATCATGTGTTAACCGCTGTCTACGATTCATTTCTTGTAGAAACCCCCCTTTTTCTGAAAAAGGCGACTCAGCATCTATCTCTGATTGTAATATATTTCTCTCATATTGCGTGGTCACATAGTTTTGTTGTGAGTTAAACAGTTCTTTTTTTAGCTGCTGAGGGCCTTGTATAAATCCAAACGCTTCCTCCATTAAATTTCCAGTAGGGACGATATAATACCGTTCAGCGATTGGAATAATAATATTCAATCCAGATGTCACTTCTCGAGCATACTTTCCAAAGCGTGTAATCACGGCACTACTACCGACGGGAACAATAAACAAGTAATTCGCTATTACGTAAAGTATAATGACAACAGCGATGGACAGGGAACATAGGTAGAGCAATCCGCGATATAAAGAATGCCCGTTGTACCTTTTTTGCGAGGATTTAAGGCTGTGAATTATCCTACGATAAGAACCAATGCCGGTCTTTACGAAAAGATCTGATGCACTATAGGTATAAGGGGCAATTACCCCCCATATTTTTATTATTTTTTGACCTATTTTTATAAGAATCCGATATAGAATAACAAAGGGTTGG
>CAXNER010000021.1:0-9093 GCA_964201315.1 Legionellaceae bacterium | reverse complement strand
TCGAGAAAAGCATTAAACACATTTTTGAAGATATAATTGTAAAATATATCACCCAAAGCACGCCCAATGCAGAACCCAAAAACGCTACCACAAGGAAAGTCGAGATCAGGCATAACTAATTCCTGCACGGTATAAGGCACGGATATGTCTTGCGCAAAATTAAGCGCTTGCTGTCCAGGCTGCCCGGGTAACTGTAAAATTGTTTCGTTAGCTACAAAGCCCCATACGGTTGATGAACCGACACCGTTATCGACATTGCGTGTTTGTGCTAATACAGGTGGAGCAACAGAACCGCCATTATTTATCAAGTTGACTATCGATGAAACTGAACTTGGATCTCCATTAAGCCAAACACAGAGCTTTGAATATTTTTTGCTAGGATCACAAGTTGTGCTTCCACCCGTGCTAAAAGGAACAAGCATTTGCTGCACATCAAAGTTACTCTTGTCTAAACCAGTATTAGTATCTGTCAAATCACCAGACTTGCTTCCCTCTACATTAAGAGTAATCAAATTAAAGAAATAGCTACCAGCCATGATCCAACCCTGGGCTGTTGCATTCTGAATAAATTGTCGTGAGGCTTGTGCGGTGCCCACATTCTGTGCCTGGGCTATCAGAGTAAGTGTTGGCAACATTACGCCATTATAATCTGATACAACCCCTTGAAACTCCGACCCATTAAACAGTGGAGCACCTGTACTATCCGTAGCGATACCCCAGACACTACAATTTACAGTGTTACTATCAGTACAGGCTGTTCCTGTAGTCGTCTGAGGAACACCGAATTGTTCTATCGCCACTGGAGAAAAATTAGTCTTATTTGCAGTATTTGGGGCATTTGCAAGGCCTGGATTATTTCCTACCATAATTTGAGCGATACTAGATAAATCCATGTACATTTGTTGAATAGCGATCACTCGAGAAAGGGCCGCTGTGTCCAAATCACTTGCTGAAACAGAAGGAATGTTTTTACTCACATTATCCAAAGACGGAAATGCATTCCACTCAATTGTACCGCAAATACCATTCAAGTTTGAATATTCTGAGCTCGAATCAAAATGTGGCATATCCACTGAGTAATTCCCCTGGCCGGGGGCATTTCTTTGTACACCAACCACGTCCACTGTAGCTATGAAATTAGGTACAGCGTTGGAACAAAAGGACTTCATTTGATCTGAAGGATTACCTGCACAAGGACCAGACGGTGAACTGCCGCTTTGCTGTGTTACATAATTTTGCCGTTGATTGTCGAGCAGATTCTGCAACCCGAGCATACAGACTTGACCCGCTAAAATATTCTGTGCACCAGTGGCCACTGCCGATGCGCCACCTGACAATAAGTTTTTAGTAGGGTCCATCTGAGCCTGAATAATAACACCCCCACGATTAAGATAACCAAGGGCCGCATCCCAAACCTTATCGGCAGCCCCCACGCCCTGAACCACAATCCACATCACAAAAATTTGCATCAAACAGTAGCCCGATGCTTTAGGAATTAATAATGCCAACCCAACTGTAGAGCGAATAGGAATCCAAATGGAGGACCATTTTTGACCCAACATCTCCCCCTGATGAGCGGTATTCATGGTAGATACCATCAAGGTATACATGATGATCATACCACCTAAGGCAAGCACCGCCGCATTGAACACAGCAAACATGCTGCCCATAATTTGACTGCCAGTACCATGCAAAATACCATCCACTATACCAAATACATTCCCTAGGAAAATGACTGAATAATCACCTGCCGGTGGTGCAAAACTCAGCGAATCATCAGCCATAGCTAATATTGGAAATAAAGTGAGCAATACAGCAAGCGAAAATTTATTCATCTTTTACCACCCATTAAACCTTGCTTAAACCATTCTTGGATAGTGCAACCTAGCTTACGTTCTTTGATTTGGAAGTACCAAAAATGGTAACGAAAGGCTAGTACCAAGGCAATTAACATCAACACAATACTAATAACTCCACCTTTAAAACTACCATGGTAAAGAAGATAAGCGGTATAAATAAACATCACAAAACCAACAGCAACCATTATTATACTTAACCTTAACAAACCTGCCTGTCGAGCTGCAAGTTCACTGTCTGACAAATTTAGTCGTGATTTAGCTAAATTAAATGACTCACTCTCTGTCGCCGAATTTGGCACAAATATTTTTTTAAAAGCGTTCAATAAATACAAAGTAAATAACTTAATCCTATCGACGTCGAGCCAAGATTTAAAGTTAAATATACGTTTCAGTACATGCCCTATTCTTGAGCCAGATTTTTTTTTCATGGTATTTTTAGTTTTCCAATAGACATTTATACTTCATACTATATTATGATAGTTAATCGATATGCAATCCATCAATGGCATGACCGTAAAAAAAGAGTAAAAAATGCCCGATCTTAGCCACACAGCATCAGCAGAATACTGGCATGACTACGTTGACCCCATGATTTACAGGGTGGTCACGTTTATGGAAAGTGTTGAAGATTGGACACTGGATGGCAATCCACAATTAGAAGAAGCAATTACTAAACTTGGCAGGGAATTAGATGACATCGAGTTGATCGACATGAATATGTTTGGTCAAGAAGATGTGTTTATTCGGTTAGTTGGTAACATTAAATCCGGACGAGGCCTTCGTTTATTGCAAGCTATCGACACAGTACATCCCGGTAGCGCCTCAAAAATACTAATACACGCAGAAGAAACGAGCGCTTTCAGCCATGATCCCGCAGGATTTTTTCTTAAACGCAACATTGTCTTTGAACGTTTACGTTTGTTAGCCAGAGTCTTTTCAGGATACAGGCTTAAACTTATATCACGTGCACTTGAAGGGGAAGAATGATGAAATCAATATATCGTCTGTTGTTACCGAGCTTGTTGCTCAGCACTATCGTTTCAACGCAGGCATTAGCTGATGATCCTACTGATCAAACAGGGCAACAAATAAGCCAAAACACCCAAAATCTGGCTACATACTTGCTCAATTTAGGTAGTTATTTGGGTTATAATATAGCGTCTAAACCACCCTTACCAGATGGAACAGCCCCCTCACAAGGCTTACTAAATGTAAATTCTATCACAGTACCTGAAATTTCCTTCTATGACACCTTTCTTGGTGCCCTAACTGTAAACGCCCAGAGCGCGCAGCTCATGCAATTTGTTCCTACCAGTGCTAACTCTTCTGTCTCTACTCTTAATCCGCTCGCAAATACAACCTTTACTGACTACAATTCTCCAAGTTCTCAAGCAGGTACTTTAAATGCAAGCCTCTTAATTGATCAAAAAACATATCAAAATGATCCTGTTAGTCAAGCTGTATTAAACATTCTCGGCACACCAGATGCCACATACTGCATGAACAATGATGCCACTGCTTGGACAGATAACTGTTCACTTCTCTATGATAATCTTGTCACAACAAATGTTATTGGTAAACTGCCCGGAACATCGCAATATTTTACCTATGATTACAATCAGCAATTTTTAAGCCAACTCAATATCAATACGTTGCTTTCCCCACTTTTATATTCTTCATCCACTGGCGGTTCAAGCACGAGTTCAAGCCCCCAACCAACGACCCTAGCTGGCGCTGGCCTCACAGCGTTAAGCCAAGCTCAGCAGGCTGCAAATTTTATTCGTTATGCATCAGGGGCGGTATTGCCAGTAAGCCTTCCTCGACTAAAAGACTACGACACCCTTTATGCAAAAGCCGCCAATGTTGCTAAAAATGTGTCCCAAAATGATCAAATGAAAGCGCAGGCCACGCTTTCCACCTACTTGGCAAATGTTCGAGTGTACGCGGCCCAAAGCTCAGTAGGTTTCAGCAATCTTTATTACATACTTTCAAAAAGAATCCCCCAAACGCTGCCTGGACCAAGTGGACAACCGAATATAGTTACCAGCCAAGCACTCAGTGAGTTCAACATGGCAACATGGAGACTGTTTAACCCTGATACGAATGCTCAAGCGTGGGTCACAGGAATTAATACGGCATCACCCGCAACTGTGCAAAAAGAAATGGTAACGTTGCTTGCGGAAATTAACTACCAACTGTACTTAAACCGCCAACAAGAAGAACGGATGTTGTTAACCGAAACCATGCTTCTTATCCAAAATTCACACACGGGCCAACCCAACGCATCATCATTAACCACTGACAACAGTCCATAGTTATATGCACCGAATCACAACCATTCAAATAAGTTAACGCCCCCGCACCAGCGGGGGAATAGCAGTGTATAACATTAGACGGTATCAAAGACTATTTTCCGGCTGCTCACGCACTGCAATTTCATTTATGCAGTATACAAAAAGATACCGCGGCTCCTGTTAAACTGTCTGTTCTGAAATTAATTTCCCAGACAAAACGCCATCAAGTTTAGAGATAACCGCCTCAATACCGACCAACCTCATGGTCTCAGCACCATGAGCATGAGTCCCCCATACAGTAGTTTTCATTGTTTTCTTCAGTATTGTTTCCACCGCTTGTGGATAATTATCAACCGCTAGGTGTCGGTAGATATATGGTCCTGATACATCCGCGCTGGTAACCGCATGCAAAGCAACCACTGGTGTTGAAACAGCTGCCGCCATATGTGAAGGACCGGTGTCAGGACAAAGTAGCAAATCTGCCTGCTCTATCACAGCCAACAATTGATTAGGCAACGTTTTCCCAATTAAGTTGGTAACCAGCACAGATTGCCTAATAACATCACCTAAAGCCTTGTCGTAATCACCTGGCCCACCTGTCAATACAACCTCCGCACTCCAGCGAGACTGAAGATGTTTAATCACCTCAATATAACGCTCTACTGGCCAACTTCGCTCTTCTTTACTCGCTGCTGGATTAACAATAACAAGAGGACCTTTATGCGTAGGTAAGTGCTGGCTTGCCCATCTACGAGAAGCCTCGTGAATAGGCAGATCCCAGCGTATTTGTTTTTCTTCAATCCCAAGTGTATCGGCAAATTTAAGAAACCCATCCAGCGTATGATCGTGTCCTGGCGCAATGGCTTCATGGATAAACCAACCATGGCAGTCTTTAGCACGCACAGCATCATAACCAATTTTACGGGTAGCGCTAATCAAAGGATATAAAAAATTCGCCCGAAAACATGCCTGTGCAGCAATCAATACATCAAATTTTCGAGTACTCATTTGTTTTTTGAATTGCCAATAATCAGAGGGGCGATTGGGTTTATTAATAACAATAAACTCGACACCATCCATCCCTTCTACTAAATCATACGCCGGGCGAGAGATAACCCAGGTAAGTGTTGTGTTAGGTAAACTAGCTTGCAATGTCCGTATCAACGGCACCAGCATGAGAACATCACCCAAAGCAGACAAACGTACAATACAAATTGACTTAACTGATTCACTAATCATCTTGCAAGACAAATCGAGAACCACAATAAGGACAAACCTCTACTCCCGATTTCTCAATGGGCAAATATACTTTTGGGTGTGCATTCCACAATTCCATCTCAGCAGTCGGACAACTCAGTGGAAGCTCATGGCGATGCACAATATAGTTTTTCTCAGAACAAGCCGGTTGTTTTTTGGTGTCAGACATTATTTTCTCCTACAAAATTTGTTGCTTAAAATTATCCAATATTTGTTTCATGAATGCTATGATTTCAGGCGTGATTGCTGGGTTTTCAGCGGCAAATACATGCGCATCGGGCCAATGGCGTAACCACGTCAATTGCCGTTTTGCCAATTGACGTGTTGCAGCCACACCTTTTGAACAAAGGCTAGAATAGTCATACTGCCCTTGCAAAAAAGCAAGCACTTGTCGATAACCAACGCTGCGCATCGACGGGTTATCCTCGGTCAATGGCCATTTTTTTAGCAGATTTTCTACCTCGTTAATAAGTCCCTCTGCCAACATTTGCTCAAAACGCAATGCAATGCGCTGGTGCAGCCACGCGCGCTCATTGGGAATTAACAAAAGGTTAATGAATTGATACGCGGGAGTATCTTTCGCCAATAGCAAGAACTCAGATAACGGTTTTGTCGTTAATTGATAAACCTCAAGTGCTCTCATTACTCTCTGCGTGTCATTAGGATGTATGCGTGCAGCGGATACAGGATCAACATTTATGAGCTCTCGATGTAAATAATCCCAGCCATGCTTTTCTGCCTGTTTAAAAAGCGTTGCTCGGATTTGCTCGTCCGCTTGTGGTAATAATGACAGCCCTTCCTGAAGTGCTTTAAAATACATCATTGTCCCGCCCACCAGCAAGGGAATTTTTCCTTTGCTGAAAATACCTGAACATAATAAGGCAACGTCCTTACAAAAATGTGCCGCTGAATAACTATCAATAGGATCTAAAATATCAATTAAATGATGCGGTGCATTTAGCAACGCCTGCAAATCAGGCTTAGCTGTGCCAATATTCATTTCACGGTAGATCATTGCAGAATCGACACTAATAATTTCAACTGGAAAATGTTTCAGCAATTCACAAGCAATTGCAGTCTTTCCTGAGGCTGTCGGACCCATCAAACAAACGATGAGATTACTCATTTTGTAATACTCATTATTTCGCGACACTGTTCTGTGTCTAGACAACGGCACAATGAAACAAGAGGACCAACCTTCACCTGTTGTTGCAAATAATCAATCAACAATTCTTTGTTTTCGGTGTCTAATTGATAAGCATCATAGGACTGGCAGACCACCAGTAATTTTAATAACGCTGACTGCGAAAGAGAGGGGGAGGTTATACTTTGTAAAAATTTTTGAAGATCTAGTTGTGGAAAAAGCACGGGGATGCTTCGCACAACCACTTTTGTGTCGCCCATCAAATCAAGCTCAAGACCCAGCTGACTAAATACAGGCTGGTATTGATTAAACAATGGAGAATTCGTCTTATCAATCGTATAGCTCACTGGCAAAAGAAGTGGACGACGCGTCAAAGGATAACTCTGCTGCATTAAAAGGGATAAAAGCCGGTGTTGTTGCACCCCTTCAATATCAACTAAATAGGATTCCTCCTGCAAAAATACTAAAGCAAACTGAGTATTTAAAACAAACCAACCTGTTGTAGAGGATTTCTCAACACGTGCCACTGCGCACAAAGGTTTCTGGTTATAAACTTCATTAACACCCACTAAGGATAGGCCTGAAGAAAAATTTTCATTTTGTGGAACTGACGTTAATTGCGTCATTGTACCGGCTTGAGGTACCAATGCTTCTGATAGATGTGACAAGATAAAATCGTGTATTAATCTTGGTTGCTGAAATCGTACTTCATGCTTGGTTGGATGAACATTTACGTCCACATCTTGTGCCGCCAAACTCAGGTATAAAACACACGCTGGACTGCGACCTGGATGCAATAGACCTTCATAAGCTCGCTTAATGGCATGATTAATTAATTTATCTTTTACCATACGTTGATTAATATAAACCCATTGCTTATCATTCTGACTACGTTGGTAGGCCTGGCCGCTCACCCATCCTAGTAATCGCACCCCACCCTGCTCTACATCCACAGGGATCGCGTTTTCAATAAATAATTTTCCTAATAGCTTTCTAATCCGTAGCAGCCTTGTTTTTTCAGAGTGCGCCCCAGGCAAAACCAATACTTGTTTACCATCATTTTTCAGTGTCAGTGCAATGGTGGGCGCACTTAATGCAAAACGCTTAACAACCATTTCAATAGCAAGGTATTCACTGCGCACCGTTTTCAAAAATTTTTTTCGCACAGGCGCATTAAAAAAAAGGTCTAGCACTTCGACCGTGGTGCCTTGACTCCTGGCACAAGGAGATAGGCTAGACGCCTTACCGTCAAACCGTAGCATCATGGCATGCTCTTGATCATGCGGTTTAGAACTCAAGGATAATCGCGAAACAGCCGCAATACTGGCTAATGCCTCTCCACGAAAGCCCATGCTGTTGAGGGCATATAAATCATTAAGTTGTACGATTTTACTTGTTGCATGAGCTGTAATGGCTAAGGGGAGATCATCTGCAAAAATTCCAGAACCGTTATCACTGATTTTTATCTGGTTTAATCCACCATAACCAATCTCAATACTGATAGCATCAGCCCCTGCATCCAAGGCGTTTTCAAGCAATTCTTTGACGACAGATGCTGGTCGCTCAATGACCTCTCCTGCAGAAATTTGATTTGCAACTGATGCCGATAACTGCAAAATCCTTAACTGTCTCATGCCCATGACTTTGGAATACTCAACTTTTGTCCGGGACTAATACTCAAATTTGATAAGTGATTGGCTATTTTTATGGCGTTAACAGTAACCCTATATCGAGAAGCTATCACGGGCAATGTTTCACCTCGACGAACAATATGCAGATTTGCTCCAGACATTGCCTCTAAACGTGAGCCATGAGGCGGATAATCCCAAAAATATCCTTTTATTCCCTCAAATATCGCTTTTGTCAGCTGATCTTGATAATAGGAACTGGTTAAATTCTTCTCTTCACGAGGATTGGTGATAAACCCTGTTTCAACTAATACAGAGGGAATATCAGGCGACTTCAATACAACAAAACGCGCCTGCTCCACAGCATTGTTATGTAAAGTGGTTACCTTATCCAACCGGTGCAAAACCCGACCACCCATTTGTAGGCTCGCACTGATCGTTGCTGTTTGTGACAAATCAAGCAGTACCGTTCTAATTAACCCATTTTGATCATCTAAACCAGATAAATTTACTCCACCTAATTCCGAGTAGTTTTCTTTTTCCGCAAGCCAGCGTGCAGCCTCGCTCGTGGCTCCTGTCGGTGATAGAGCAAAAACTGAGGCCCCGGTTGAGTGTTGATTAATGAATGCATCTGCATGAATAGAAACAAAGATATCCGCATTTTGTCGTCTAGCAATATTCAATCGCTCGCGCAAACCCACATAATAATCACTGTTGCGGGTCATTACTGCACGCATACCAGGTTGTATATCAATCATTTTTTTTAATTTAAGTGCAATGGCCAGCACTACATTTTTTTCAGCACTACGCCTTGGACCAATAGCCCCTGGATCCTTACCACCATGGCCAGGATCTAGCACAATAACCACATCTCGCAAGGATCTGGCCGGAGCATGCTGAATGTGCACAGG
>CAXNER010000020.1:0-9146 GCA_964201315.1 Legionellaceae bacterium | reverse complement strand
ATATTTGAACTGGAATTGAGGTATACTAGACAAGGATAATTCATTATTTATCATGGCTTTTTCCTGATTTTTATTTTATTCATAAGCTTTAATTTTAATTAATCTCCATATATTAAGCACAAAGATATTTATCAGCAATATATCGCCTGTTGATTTAATATTCAAATGTATTTTCAATATATTCCATATAAAATCACCATTTTTTATTGGTAAATAATGGCATTTCATAAATTATTATTGGTTATTTTACTTACTGACATACAGTGAAGTGACAATCAGCTCTAACTGTTAAAATGATCTTGGTTGGTATTTTAGTCATGCAAATATCATGTTGTTTTATTAAACATTGATTTCGATTGTTTATTTGAATAATAATTATCTTTTTAGGCGCCTGCTAAAGCGAAAATATTAATCTTTTACTTCTGATTTTTAAATGCAACAATACCTTAAATTTAAAATATTCATATATTGGTGATTGATTGTCGTTAAAAACAAGAACATTAGCTTGAAATTAATGTTAATGTTCTTGTTAAATTTTAGATGTTGAACAGATATGTATTACTATTCTACTACGCTATTTCCGATTAATGCTTCGTTACAACTCTGAATATTTAGTGAGAATAAAAAAAACCCGATAAGCCACAACATATTTAACTAGTGAAACAACACCTTCTGAATCAGCACCAAGCCTATAATAAAAAAGGGCATTAAAAACCAAAAAGTACCTCTGTTGATTGGTTTGGAGCCTGTGTTCATGTTTATGTCAAAACTGTTTGTGTTGGTTGAATCGTAGAAGGTATCTTTATCTACGACGATGGCTTGGGCCGGTAATTGGGTGGACTCGGTCCTGATGTCCGTTGATTTTTTAACGGCTGTTCCAATGGCTAAAAATTCAATCAAACCATTGCCTAATTGGTAGACATAGGTTTTTACCCCAACCACATCATCCGCACCAATAGCTTTAGCTTCATCATTTATAATCGCCAATGCATTTTCGCGTGCAGCATATACCAATCGCGTTAACTCGTTGATTTCACCACGAACAAAAGACTTCAGAAAGGACGTTACTCCACCGATTAGCCCTAAAGAATACACTGACGTGCCCAATAGCAATTTCATAGGCGCATACCCCAAATTGGCCATGTTCCACATTTCAATATTTGTCATATCACTAGAAACAATGTCTTTAGCCTCTTCTGACGACGCGTGAGTTGCGCGTGAGGCAGTGCCTATCATTAGCATCTCACTCACCCCGCCAAAGGCTAAAATACTGGTTTGTATTCCAAGAACAGCATCAGCATTATGTTCTTTGGCATGTGCAATAATTCGTTGCAAAGCCAAATGCCTCGTGTGGTTAAAAATATCTGAATACTCCTTGATTTCGCCTCGAGCAAGAGTTTTTAAGCCGCCCAAAATCCCTCGACCAATTCCCATTGAATATGCTGTGTTTCCAAAAGCAAAACAGATGGGCTGATAGCCTGAATCCAGCTGTGCATAAAGTTCTTGACCATCAGCAGAGGTCGAGAACTTGGTGTCTTTTGTCTTGTCTTGCGCATGCACCGCTGAGCCAATGGATAAAAACTCTATATTTGAGCCATGAGAAATTAATTGGCTGGTCACTCCTGTGATACCGCTAGCCGCATAAGATTCGGCCTCTATCGACATTCTTTTATACGCTGTTGCACGACCCTCTTCAATGAGTCGTGTAATTTGTAGAATTTCACCACCAAAGATAGCTTTAAAACCAGAACCCACACTGCCAAGAAAACCTAAAGAATGAACGCTATTTCCAACAACGATGTTTCCAGGTGTGAACCCTTTTTTTTCTAAGCAAAAAATCTCATTGCCTGACAAGCCTGTCGTTACTGACATTTTATGCTCCCTAGGTCTATTTAATGATTAATGATGGCTCTTTTTCCATACAACATCAAATTAACTGTTTAATTTAGTAACTTAAAATATAAATAGATGTGGATTTCGACTAAAATTACTACTAAAGGTTGTGAACGCTTGTATCACCTTTTTCCTGACTCACCCTACTAGTTGCATAGATTTTATAATTGATTCATATAAAAACTGAAAAAAAAGCTACATCCAGTATACAATTGACCACCATGTTTATACCCCTCGGACATGAAGATACTGGTTTTTAGGAGTTACAATGAATTCACGTCAATTTTTCACAAGCCATGCCTGGTGGGGAAAGCTGATTGGTGCTTTTTTAGGCTACCTTATAGGGGGCCCAGCGGGTGCACTTTTTGGAATTCTTATCGGAAATTTTTTTGACCGCGGACTAACAGAACATTTCTCACGTCCACACTGGCCTTATCATGCAGAGAAACGTCCAGCAGTTAAGGCCACCTTTCTCGAGGCTACGTTCTCCGTCATGGGCCATATCGCCAAAGCTGATGGGCAAGTTACTACACAAGAAATTCGGATGGCAAAAAACCTGATGTCGGAACTGGAACTCAGTTACACACAAAGGCAAGCCGCGGAAGATTGTTTTAATGAAGGTAAAAAAAGCCATTTCAATTTAAATAAAATGCTCTCGCTGTTCTACAAAACAGCGTACAATAATCCTACATTATTAAAATTATTCATTGAAATACAGTACAGTGCAGCGCAGATTGATGGATTGTCTTTCAAAAAACAAGAAATCCTTAACACCATTCTCAACCATTTTGGGTTTGCTTCATTAAACAAGCAATACCGTTTTTATGATGATTTTTCTAGTTCCTCAAATTACCAGCACACAAACCAAAACTATTCTTCGTCATCAAACCACCAACAGTACCAGGCGCCTCAAAACTTACTGGAACATGCTTATGGAATCTTAAAAATTCAACCATCGGCCAACAAGCAAGAAGTCAAGCGTGCATACCGCCAACAAATGAGCCAAAACCATCCGGACAAGTTGATTGCTAAAGGTCTTCCTGAAGAAAAAATTAAACTAGCTAATGAAAAAACGCAGAAAATTCGTAAGGCCTACGAACAAATCTGCGCTAGTAAAGGATGGTAAATTAACAGCAAGCCGGGGTCAACAAACCTTATTCAAACGTTATACCAATCTCATCAAACATCATTTTTGTTCTTTCTGCCATGAGTTGATGAACAGGACCAGACGGATGCACTGGATCAAAAAACAGGTGTCCATTACAGGCATCAGGACCTTTATGCGGCTTGACTGAAGCAACCATTTTTAGAATCGACCTGTTTTTGGGTGAGTGCTGATCTATCACCTCTTCGTAACAAGTATCCTTCACGTTGGTAAACCCGTAAGGGCCTGGATTAACCATAATATCGTCAAGAACATAATTGATATCGAAAAAAAGCCATTGAACGGACGGGTAAAGACCTTGTAATTCCTTCACGTTTTTTTCAAGCATTATATTATGCTGCTTGGATAGGTATGTTAGAACGTCCACTGCATCAAAATCACGAGCAGCAGGGATATTTCCTAGATTAGGTAGATTTACAATCATAATGTGTTTCGCGCCCTTATCAGCGAGGCGCCGCAACCCATAACGAATACCTTTATTGACATCAATTAATACTTTTTCATTATCCTCTGGTACAGCTAAATAATTATTAGAACCAATCCATATCACATACAAACTGTCCTTATCAGCCCTGTCTTGATGCGCAAGAAAATAACCGTCCATTTCTCTACGTAGGGTAAAAAGTGCATCATCACCATCATCGTCATCCTCACTCAATACACCAGCCCCGCCAAAGGCATAATCAAGCAAATGTGCGTTACTGTCGGTGGGATAATAGTACTTCATTAAAAGCTCTACCCATACAGGACCATTCGTAAAACGACCCTCAAAATAAGGCGGAGAAAGTGGTAGTTGGTGCTTCATGTATTCATAAAGATTGCCATTGTCAGACAAGCTATCACCAAAAACAACCATTTTGTTAAGCGTTGTAGATGACACTAGCGTTGAAAATAAAAGGGCAAAAAAAGTAACGAAAATTTTCATACTTGACCTTAATCAAGGAAATTTTTATTAAAGCAGTCGTGATTATAGTCTCGAAATACGCGCATAATCAATTTTTTTGGGCCCGTTTGTCATGTTCATGGACAAAAAAATTAAAGCATAGGCACTCAATTAACTGAATGCCCACTAATGCGAACTTATCGACAAGAGCGCTCAAAAAACCCATTTATTTAAGCAACTCTTGGCAACTAAAGACTGTAATAGCTCATTAACAATCAACCAATACACTTAAGCTTAAGCTACACCAAGCGAAGTTAGTTTCAATTGTCGGCCACACACCCATGCTTTGTTTAAATCCTGGAACACTTCTTTTGCCATGCCTTTTGGCAAGCGCACGGTAGAGTGATCATCATGAATTTTCAGGCCAGTAATAAAGCGACTTTGCAGACCAGCCTCATTAGCTATTGCACCAACAATATTACCTGGTTTAACACCATGCACGCGACCAACGTCTATACGAAAAAGCTCTTGTGGATAATCATCACGCAAACGCTTGTGTTCACCGCCGGCACTACTGCTAGTTGAGGAGTGAGAAGATGATCGCGGTTCAGTACTTCGAACGCGACCCTCTTTGACAGGACGTGTAGGTTTTGGCAAAGAAATCACTTCGTGTTTCCATGGTTTATCCTGATTAAGCAACAAAGCCAGTGCCGCTGCAACATTTACTACATCAATAGGATCCGCTTCATTTTCTCTAAGATAGGCGTCAATAATATTACGATAAGCTGGCAAATTCTCATGCTGTAATCGCGCTGTGATATTAGCCATAAACCGTCGCTCTTTAGCTGTTTGAATCATGTGATCGTTAGGTATTGCAATTTTTTCAATACGTTGTCTTGTGTGACGTTCGATGGTGGTCAACATACGCGACTCTTTTGGCGTAGCAAACAAAATGGCAACGCCACTTCGGCCAGCACGCCCAGTACGACCAATACGATGCACATAAGTTTCACAATCGTGAGCCATATCATAGTTAATAACATGGGTAACCCTGTCCACATCCAATCCACGAGCCGCAACATCTGTCGCAACCAATACTTCAATTACACCTTGTTTAAACTGTGCAATGATCCGCTCGCGCAATGCTTGAGTAAGATCGCCATGAATAGCCATTGCCCGATGTCCTTGCTGCTGTAATAGCTCTGCAATTTCTTCAGTGCTGCTTTTTGTACGAACAAACACAATAACACCTTGATACTCTTCTGACGCTAGAATGCGCAGTAAAGCATCCGGTTTTTGAGCTTGGGATGCGAACAAAAAGCGTTGTTCAACACTCTTAACCGTAGCTGTTTCCATACGGATTTCAACAGACACAGGATCTTTTAAATAACGGTTAGCAATTTGCCGAATACGTGGAGGCATAGTCGCAGAAAACAACGCAATTTGTTTTTCTTCTGGCAATTTTGCCAAAATGGTTTCAACATCTTCGATGAACCCCATCCGTAACATTTCATCGGCTTCATCAAGCACAAATGTACTTAAATTATTCAGCTTCAATGTGCCTCGTTCAATATGGTCGAGAATTCTTCCAGGGGTTCCTACAACGATTTGCGCACCATTTTTCAATGCTGTGAGCTGTGGGCGGTAATCTTGGCCACCACACAATACCGTAACCCGAGTACCTGGCTGATGCGCACTCAAGGATTCAAAATGCTCCGCAACCTGAATAGCTAACTCACGCGTTGGCGCCAAAATTAATGCTTGTGGCCCCTGCACGGTTGGTGATAGAAGCTGTAAAATAGGTAAGGCAAACGCAGCAGTCTTTCCAGTACCGGTCTGTGCTTGTCCAATAAGATCCTTTCTCTGCAACATCAATGGAATAGTTTGCTGTTGTACAGGTGAAGGAATAAGAAATTTCAAATCATCTAACGCTTTAAGTAACGCGTCAGATAGATTGAGAGCTGCGAAGCTATTTAATTCTGGAGTCATAGGTTTCCTGAAAAAATAAATATAATCCGTAAATAGATTAATCTATGTAAAAATTGCTCACTATAATATCAAATTTTGCACCGGAATGCACTCATTTTATCCGATTTAACCTATAAAAAGAGCAATGAATGATAAATTGAGCTACGAGAACGGCTAAATAGGCGTAGCGAAAGTACCGATAAATATTTTTTATACCTATCTGTACCAAGCACCTAAAATAGATAAGACAGAAGACAGTAAATTACTCACGTTGGAATAATGCATAGGAGTCACTCCTATGCATTATCTTTTAATAAGGTTCAATAGGTACCAGAATCCACATGATTAAATAGACCAAAAGAGCTGAGCCACCCAGTAAAAGAAATAAAATGAAGATCAACCGCATCCATGTGGGATCAATATCAAAATATTTTGCTAACCCACCACAAACACCTGCTAGCATTCGCTCTTTGCGCGAACGATACAGTCTTTTACATGACTTAGATAATTGCGTCATAACGACTCCTACTTATATCCACACTATACATAGGTCTGAAAATGGCTACATATGCAGCCACTTACGGATCCTAACATTATAGATATTTTTAGCTGCCTGCATAATAGCATAGTTACTCACCTATCGAATATAATTTACAATAAATGGGTAATATTTTTTCAGACAATCTTATATTACCTACAAAAGAGCCGCCAAACGACAAGCTTGATCAATTGCATGCCGAGCATCGAGCTCTAGTGCTTTAAATGCGCCCCCAATCAAATGCACTGTTTTTCCTGCTTCTTTCAATGGCAAGAAAAGCGAGCGGAACTCCAACTGGCCAGAACAAATAACCACAGAATCAACCGTGAGTAACCGCGGTTTATCGTTAATCAACAGATGCAAGCCCTCATCATCAATGCGCACATAAGTAACACCTGAAAGCGTCTCAACTTGTTTATGTTTCAAACTCAAGCGATGTATCCAACCTGTCGTTTTACCAAGGCGTTTACCTGGCTTTTCTTTTTTTCGTTGCAACATGTAGACTTGGCGTGGGCTTGGAGCAACGTCTGGTGTTTTTAATCCACCACGGTGGGCCCCTGTGATATCAATACCCCACTCATCGTAATATTGCTGACGTTCATCACGTTGCTTTTCATGCGTAAGCCATTCAGCCACATCAAATCCAATCCCACCAGCACCAATCACAGCAACACGCTTTCCTGGCGTTTTTTTCTGTTGAATAAGCTCAACATAGGTCATTACTTTTTCATGTGTAATGCCTTCAATTTCTGGAATTCTTGGGACTATACCCGTCGCTAGCACAACCTCATCAAACTCTTGGAATAACTCAAGAGTAGCCGCTGTTCCTGTGCGAATATCTACTTGATATTTTTCCAACTGATGGTTGAAATAATCGAGTGTGTGTTGAAACTCTTCTTTTCCAGGGATTTTTTTAGCCAAATTAAATTGGCCACCCAATGCATCACTTTTTTCAAACAACGTTACTTGATGTCCTCGGCTGGCGGCAACTGCTGCAAAGGCTAATCCAGCAGGGCCTGCACCAACTACGGCTATTTTTTTAGGGGTTTCAGTTATTTGATAAACCAGCTCCGTTTCATGGCACGCACGAGGGTTAACCAGGCATGAGGCTACTTTATTAACAAACACTTGATCTAAACAGGCTTGATTACAGGCAATACAAACATTAATCGCGCGACGTTCACCCAACCTGGCCTTTTCTGCAAAATCTGCATCAGCCAAGAAGGGCCTTGCCATTGAAATCATGTCTGCAACCCCTTCTTCTAGGAGTGCGTTAGCCATCTCTGGTGTATTAATTCGGTTTGAAGTGACAATTGGAATGGCTATTTCAGGCTTTAATCGTTTGGTTACCTGACCAAACGCGGCCGCTGGTACCATGGTGGCAATCGTTGGGATCCGTGCTTCATGCCAACCAATCCCTGTATTAATGATACTTGCTCCGGCTTTTTCAATGGCTTTGGCAAGCGTTACCACCTCTTCCCAACTACTACCATCAGCAATTAAATCAAGCATTGATAAACGATAAATGATAATGAAGTCTTCACCCACCGCTTGGCGCACAGCGTTGACCACTTCTACTGGAAAACGCATACGCTTGGCAAAAGTTCCGCCCCACTCATCCTTGCGTTGATTCGTGTGGTTCACAATAAATTGATTTATCAAGTAGCCTTCACTGCCCATGATTTCGACACCATCATACCCTGCAGCACGTGCTAAGCGTGCACAACGAGCATAATGAGCAATCGTTTTCACGACCCGACGCTTGCTCATCACCCACGGTGCAAAAGGACTAATAGGTGATTTTATTCCGCTGGGAGCCACAATAAAGGGATGATACCCATAGCGACCGGCATGCAAGATTTGTAAAGCAATTTTCCCACCTGATTCGTGCACTACATGCGTAACTAATTCATGGCGCCGCTGCTCTTTGCTCGAGGTTAATTTTGCGGCAAAAGGCGCCAACCGACCCGCCCTGTCTGGCGCAAAACCACCCGTAACAATCAAGCCAACCCCACCTTGTGCCCGTTCTCGATAAAAAGCCGCTAACCGTTGTAAACCTTCTTTGTCTTCCTCAAGTCCGGTGTGCATCGACCCCATTAATAAACGATTTTTAAGTTGCGTAAAACCTAAGTCCAGAGGTTTAAATAAGGCCTTGTAGGGGGTATTATCAATTCTCAATTCCATGAGCGCTCACTATTAATAACCACAAAATTGAATATAATCTTAGATTTATCACTCGAAGTCTACTAGGATAATAATCTTCTAGATTAAAACATCTCTAATATCCGATGTGGTCATAGGCACTTTTTATTGTAAAATTGATTCGTTTGAGTAGAACGAAATTCTTTGAATCTTGCAGAGTAAGGGATTAAAACTGTGGCAAAACAACCTAGGGTGAGCTTTAAAACATGGCCGTTTAATAAAATTCATGACATTATTCTTCAAGAAAAAAATACTTGTTTGTTCGACGTAAGTAAAGTCATTGGTGTAACCCGACCCACACTTGAAAGATACCTTAATCAATTCAACATAGTAGGCGAAAAATTATCTTTTGAAATACTCAAGGAAAAAACACCTGCCCAAATGCTCGGCATTTTTGGCAACGCTTATCTAGAACCATGGGTTCCAAAGAACATAAACCTAACCGAACGCTTGTTTATAGATATACACAAGGTGATTAATACGAACCGTTCTATAGA
>CAXNER010000019.1:0-9202 GCA_964201315.1 Legionellaceae bacterium | reverse complement strand
AAGCCTCAAGTTCATCAAATCCATCAGTGTAAAGCTTGTCTGTGATGGAGGTGCTTAACGCTTGTTTTGCTTCAAAATATTCTCGTCCCATTTGCGTTATTTGCAATGCATCTGACTCTTCTATTTGAAATTGAGAAAGCAACTCTTCTTGTTGTGAGGTATGTAAAACAAGTGATTCGCGTCGTGTGACCACACAGGTATCTGTTGACATGGTGCCACTGACATTCATCTCTGGATTGCTGGAAAATTTAAGAAGAAGGATGATTTCATGTTTAAGATGCAAAGAAATTCTGCTGTCAATGGATTGGTGGGAGGTGTTTTCATCAATTAATTGATGCATTTCCAAGGCTTGAAGCTCGAGGGTATCACCTTCAGTTTGTTGAATTTCTTGGATTTGGCGTAATATGGCCATAAATTTAGCGATTTTTAGGATTTCAATAGGGATAAGGTCTTGGTTTTTTACGTAGAATAACTGCCTGCCATTCCATAAGTAGCTATTATTGTATGAAGCTAAATCATGTGGTTGGGTAGACATTAAATATAATTTTTTCCCAAATAAAGTGTTATAAAATTTTGTAAAATCTAAGATACCCTGATAAGCAGTATTGCCCGCCTCCATTTCATTGCCTTGATGGTCTCGATTAGAAATTTTGAGTTGTCGACATAGTTTTCGTAACTGACCCAGCAAATGAGATTCAGAATTGACCAAGTTTTCATAAAGTGTTTTTTTAGTTAATACCTCAGCAGTTAATGAGGAGTGTTTGTATAATCGATGACGTTCATCTTCAGTGAGAGAAGCATGTTGGTCTGGATGGTGAGCATAATTAAAATATGGATTAGGAATTTTGTGAGAGTCTGCTGTGATTTCTTGAAGGGTCAGAAGTTGAACAGGTAGAAGATATAAACTATCTTGACCTAAAACATGTGTTTGAAAGAGGTATAATAAGGCTTCAGTCGAGCATTCAATGGTATTTAAATCAGGAAATTGATCGTGGATAGATTCTAAATTTATTGATGGCATTAATAGTAACAATGGGTGTGGTTGAAGAGGAGCTTCTTCACTGATAAAGACCGCTATGTCAATCATCAGAAGAGTGGCTTCATAATTGGGAATTGCGGTATAACTTAAGCCTGTGTCTTTGATTAGCCCCCAGTTGTCTTTGAGGATTTTTTTGAATTGTGCGATTAAATATGATTTTGTTCTGAATTTTGAAAAGAGTCCATTAAATATTTTGTCGAGATTATAGTAATGGGCATTCAATATTCTAATGCTCAAATCATTATTTTCGTGCTCATCACATTGCGCAGTTAGATTCAATGCGCGTGATTTAATTTCAGGAATTTTCATAACTTATTAATTTAAAGAATAAAAGATTTTTTATTATATTTTGCTGCGTCAATATTTACAAGTAATAGATTGGTTTTTTGTGAGCTCAAACTGAAGTGAAGTAATTATTACTATCGGAACCCCTGTTCGGGGTTTTGATCTCTCCAGTTTGCCTGAATGCAACGGCAGAGTGTCCTTCTCCCGTTGACGGGAGAAGGTGCCGACAGGCGGATGAGGGTAGATCAAATTTCAATGCCTAGGCGCACTTGCCCCAGAATTTCTTCAAACCGAAAAAAAATCTGTGTTCCAAAACCTCAGCACTCTAAGATTAGGGGTCAAATTTATTGATATCGCCATTTATTTTAATGAATCAACAACAAAATAAATGGCGATATCAATAAATTTGAGCCCTAATTCTTAAACCCAGTTTACTCCACTTTAATAATATTGAACTATAATTACAATTATTGTGCTAACTATAATTTTATGGTCACTATAATGCCTAAAATAATTGATGTGCAATTTCTTGGGATCAACGAAAAATTTATAAACCAGACACTGAAACCCCATGAGTGGTTAACCCGTTGTGACATTGAAAGCGGCATTCAGCTTTTGTGTTTAGAAGAATCCCAAGAACACCCCATTAAAATTATCCCCTTTGAGGCAGAACAGATTGGCTTAGCTATCGATGCTGTACGAAAAAAGCATGACCAAGATAAAGCTAAAGCTAAAAAACCATACACCATCCCATTGATGTTCGACCTTGGCGAGGATGAATACAGCCGCCAAAACTCTAGAGGCAGTCACTGGACACGATGTTTAATTACGGTTGATCCGTCAAAAACGCCACCAACCGTTTCTGCAACCTACACCGACTCGCTCCCTTTACCTAAAGCTCGCATAGCTCAAATAAAAAAAGACCTGACTGCGGGCTTGGACTATTATAAAGCAACGGGAAGCTATGCAACGAATGATTTTGACTCCAAAAGCGCCTTTCCCGACTGTGAACTGACAATGACCATTAAAGGTGCCGAAGAACATGGAGAAGGTTACACATCGGGATATGATGCTCTGCTTGGTTTAGCCCAAGACTTAGGCTCCCCCACAAATTTGAAAAAGGAAAGTTCACGTGATTTTTTTTATTGCCTATTGACGAGTGAACCTGAAAATGCCAGCTTATTGGGTACGGTTGCGACAACACACGTTAATCCAAAAACAATGAATTCCAGTATTAATGAAAAATTAATTGAATTCAATAAAATCGAAGAAGATCAGAATAAAGACCAAGAGCTTCAAGCGAAGCTCTTTGATCCACAACACATCCAGATGAACAATGACTTTCTAAAACCAGAAGACATCGATCTCAGCGCTCTATTGACCTATATAGCCATCAATGAAGATCAGTTCGCATCCTTTCCCACTACTACGATTCGCATTGTGGATGCTTCTGTTGAATCTCTCTCCACCTTAAAACTTCACCTCAATAGTCAACAATCATACACGCCATTCAAAGCATTTGTATTACAGATAAATAATCCTCCAGACCCAACGATTGAGTCAATCCAATCGCTATTACTTGCCGCAAATAAAAAGAGTATTGAACGCTTAACACTGAATTTTGATAAAAGCCTGGATGTCAATCAAATCAAAGGCCTAAACCAATTTATTCAGGACAATAATATAGAGACCCTGATTCACCTCGTCCCTAGTAAGGTCTCTCCCGAAGAAAAAAACGCGATCGCTCTTCTAGAAAATACATTACTCCGGAATAAGCGCAGCCAAAAACCTTCTAGTGAAGCACCAACGAAGGCCCCTTCAGCGGGGCCTCTAGGAAAAGTTGGAAAGGCCATTTTTCAACCAGAATCGCTCGCCCCCCTATCCTCAGAGGTACAAGTACAGCAAGAACAGCAACAACAAGTACAACAACAAATGCAGTCATCTTTACAAATGGATGACCTCCCAGATGAAGACACGCTCATTGAAGAAAGTTTTCTGACCTACTCAGGAAAAGACAAACTACTCACTAAAGACGAATTTATCAAAGAGATGCAGGATGATCCCCTTATCCCAGCTGCTCTCTCACCCGAGCGCTGCTGGGATTTAATAACCGGTGAAAACTCCAATCTCTTTAAATATGGCATCCAAAAAATGACGCTACCAGCGGCAAAGCTGCTCGTTAGGAACTTACACGATGTTCAATACGGACTTCACCCAGATAATTTACCCAGAGGTTTTTTCCTACAACAAGATGCAGACAACAACCTTGTCCTGGCTTATGACCCCATCAACCCGCCTATTAATCCAAAAGAATCCCCCTTAACCATTCAGTTTTCAAAACAAAAACAACCGAACACATGGGGCGGCAATGCCTTACAATTTATTACTGAACAGCAAGCCACCGAACTGTATACAACGATTTTCAAGCCAAGGCTGTTCACATCTAAAGAAACGATTACATCCCAAGTATTACAACAAAATAGCAATTTTTTTGGTTTAAGCAAGACAGACACTACACTATCGATAGACCAGCGCCTTACGATTTTAGCAACCTTTGCCTGCGATACCAGCATCATAGAAAGAATCAAGGAACTATTCGTCCCAGAATTATCCAACAACAACATAGCCGCCTTAAGTGAAATCCTCTATGAACAAAACGCATCGGCATTATCTGGCTTTCTAGACAAAATGGCCCTCCTTAAACGCGTCAAAGGTGACGATTTTTTCAAGAGTTTTAAAAGCTGTTTCATTGACCCATCAAAAAATCTCAATGAACTCACGACCGAAGCCTCCCAAAATGCTATTCAAGCATTAATAGCACAAACCCCTGCCGAATCCGCATGGTGGACATCCTTAACCGAACAACATACCAGTGATATAAAATATAACGAACCCATCTCTTCTCAGGTGAAGGAAGACTTCGAGGTTATCGCTAAGGGAAAACCCGGACAACGATGGGCGAACCTCGCCGACCTCTCTCATGGTTTTAACTATTTCTGCGCTCAATTGCTTGAAATTGACTCGAACTTAAAACTCATGACTTTTTGTCCCTTAAAGAACATCGCCGACATGCGTGTAGGGCTTGATAGACTAATCTCGACCATTTTACCCAATGCCCATGATTTAAATGAGCAGTTTTATGAATCTCTCGATGGCTTAGAGCTTGATCCCTTAGGACCCTTTTATGCGTCGCGATATGAGGGCTTTAAGCTGGTTACACCTGAGATGAAATTAAAGCTTGGGTCGTTTACGCAGGATGTTGGAATGGATAAAGCCTTAAGCCTTCAAGAATATTGTTTCCTCGCGGATAAGCAGAACTTTGTCAGGAATTTAAGTTATCCAGGAATAAAGCCTATCCAATCTAAAATGTTATTTCTTCGTTATATCGCCAAATTTAATCAGCGCGCTCCATTAACGGCGTATCAGGAAGCATTTTCTATAATATTATCCACTGGCTCCGACCTAGAAATAAAGAGCATACAGGGTCTAGCATTAACCCTTATTGCAGCATTTGGCACTGGAAAGCGGGGTAGGAATTTTTCAACAAAAGATATTGAGGAGATGGCGAAGTTTATAACGGACGGTATGATCAAGGACGATAATAATGTAAAGCAATATCCATTCAATCACGAAATTCTGATGTATTGGCAAACATTCATGGATAAACCCATAAAACCAACCCTTGCAGAAATTTTAGCAATCTCTAATTATATCATCAGCCCCCCTAATGGAGCGCAAGAGTTAGACGCCATGGAGGAAATAGTAACCCTTCTCGAACAATATCCAAATAAAGCAGACTTATTTGTCAACGCATTGGTCACATTCAGCAAAAACCCCTCCAGCTTACCTTTACTCAAGGTATTAAAGACACTCACACAGTTAGGAGAAAACAAAGTTTTAGGCACACTTAGTTCTCACGCTGAAATGACAGCTATTCTTGCCGTTTGCTGTCCAGATGGAACAGCGAATGAAGCGATCCCGCAGGAAATTACAACGTTGTTTAACAGTATTTCAATATACCCAGGCAGGGCGGAACTCATCGAACTGCTGAAAAACATTGATGTTGTGTTTTCAACAAAGCTCCCGACACTGAATGAACTCAATACACTAGTAATGGAAATTTCAAAAAGACCCCCATCTAGCTACAACGATCTAGTACAAGCCGTCCAAACAAAACTACCCGAAGGTTGTCTTATCAAAACCGATAGTATATTGGCAACCACCGCTCCATATGCGGGAAATTTGCATACGATCTTAAGCAAGCAAATGGACGAGATTCTTAAGCAGCTTACGCAAAATAAAGCGATGATTGATAGAACCATGGGGCCTGAATTTTTTGATAGCCTCAATACTTCTGAGGGCCCTGCAATTTTAATGAATTCATTAAAAAAACTTGCCATTTCATCTAGTTTAATCGGGGGTCAAATACAAAACGAAATCATCGGACTCATGCGTTCCGTGTATCATTTGGTTATTAAAAACGGAATAGTTGTGGTGGGGTCCTCAAACATATTATCAAGAATTATCCTTCAACAAGTCTCGCATCCAGTGAATACAGAAAATGATTTAACAAAATTCTCAACACTTTTTGCCAGTGAGTTGACTAACGTTGAGCAGCTCATGAGTCAGTTAAAGGCTATCCGCACAAAGTGGCCCAGTCAGTTTGATGCAATATTGCAAACATTAGGTGATTGCAAGAAAATCGGAGACTACCCCCTAGCCTTGCTTTTTCAAATCACCAAAGCATTTGCCCAAGGGTTTGATTCGAATCAACCATTCCCCATTGAGACGTTTCACCAATTCTTCTCGTTTGGATTGATGGATGAAGTCACAAAAGGAAACCTTAAAATCATTATTGATACCCTTCTCACAAGCGATGAAGATTCATCTGAAGCGATTTTAAGTGATAAAGAAAAACAATTACTCTGCACCCTTGCCATTCAAAAGATAGTCGCAGGAAATATAGACCTCACGGCATTCCTTAAGAATATACTGCTTTTAAAAAGCAAAGAACCAGAATTATTCACTCTAAAATTAAAATTAATCCTTGCCGGCCAAGAGCCAGAAGAAATAGCTACAGCCATTCAAAGCATGAATAGCCCTGAGCTTAAGGCTCGCGTATTGACTTTTTTTAGTGGCTCTAACGCTAAAGAATTTTTAACGGTTATGTCATGCATTCAGGCCATCCCAGATGCCAAACGAGGGAATGATATTTTAAGTATTGTGATCAAAGCGGCTCAACAAAAAGATACGGCAGGGGTGAATATTGACACTATGAAATCAATCATTCAACTTATGGGTGAACCACTGCCACTTAATGAATTAATTGCGCTATATGCAAGCCATCGTTATCCTAATTTAAAGCAATTAAAGACTGCGCTATCAAAAAAACTGCTTGATATCGAACAATTACAAAAAGACTTCGATCGCGATCCCTTTACAAAAAGACAAACGCCCGAGGCCATTGCACTTCAATTCAATACCGAAAAAGTGGCGGGTCTCATCGACAAAATGCGCGATCTGAATCACGACAGGCCACTTTTGCTCACGCAACGCCAACAACTACAGCGATGGTTCCTCTACATTAACGCCATTGGTAATAATCGTCCTATTCTCACGCGAGAAGGTAAACAATCTGCTGTTAAAGACTTATCCCATGCTGAGATTAAGAATCTTCTCGACCATTACCGAACACTTGCCCATCCAAAATCGGACAAGGTTCAATTGGAAGCCATTGCGATGTTGCGTGAAGTCATGTTTAGAGCAACGGGCAACTTCCCAAGACCCACGCAGGTTCTCTATTTACTCAGTGCGATGCATCAAGGTGGTAACTTTATTGCACAAATTCCAACAGGCCAAGGAAAGTCACTGACTTCTGCGATGGCTGCGGCCATGATGAGTCTCAATGGAAAAACCGTGGATGTTACCTCTAGTAATCTGTCTCTGGCCAGTGAAAGCCTCAGTGAAAACCAAGAATTTTTTAACTACCTTGATATTCATACGGGATTAATCAGTGCTGAATCCTCAAAAGACGAGGACTATCGAGATGGGGGTATTTACTATTCCAGCATGTCTGACATTGCCTTGTACCGTTCTAAAATGGATCTCCAGGGTAAATTGTTCCCAGTAGACACTGTTCTCATTGCCGACGAGGTCGATTTTTCAACCCTCGATGACAACACCCGATACCGTTTTGCCAAAACCCTTGACGCCGTGACGGATCAAGATAAGAGCCCTTATACTTGGGCCTATGAGGCGCTCATTCGTTTTGCAGATGCTCAAGATCCTAAAGTTTCTCAATCCGAGGAAAAACTCATTCAAGACGCTAAACAATGGTTAACTCATTCAGCTAAGAGTTCAAAAGAAAAAGCCCTGCTACTCGCCTTAGAAGAAAATCAAAAGATCTATTTAACGCGACTAGAAACGTGGTTAATTGCAGCCGGTCGCACAAAACAACTCATCGAACAAGAAGGTACAACTTTTAGACGGGTTGACATCACACACAAACGTAAGGGTACGATATCTAAAGCATGTATTCTCGCCAATGGCCGTCCTAGTATACAAGCTGAATACAGCGCGGCCGTTCAACAATTTTTACATGTCCGTTTACGGGAACGCTACCAAGCGGACATTAAAGCGGGAACGATGCCCGATTTTCTCGTTGAGCCTGAAAAAACATACGTCTCAACACTCAATAGTAAAATTTTAATGAGCAAGTATCAGCTCCTACTGGGGATGACGGGTACGGCTGGCTCAACCCAAGAAATCCAGGAGCAACACGAAAAATATGGCTTCCGGTTTGTAGACATTCCTCCTCATGTCTCTTCTCAACGCGTGGATTTAAAACCAATGCTTACTCATAAAAAATACCAGGTGAACAAAGGGGAGCGCCCTGAAGTTCTGAACAACAAACGCCAGCAATCCGCAAACGATCATATTAAAAAAATTGTCGATGATGTCATCCGTCATATCAACAACGCCAATCCCAGTAACACATCTAGCCCCATGCTCATCATCTGTCCGGACAAGGCGCAAGGCGAGAAAATTAAAGCTGAAATTAACCGAAGATTCGCTGAAAAAAACCCCAGGCCTGCTAATCTCGTTCAATCCTATTACAGCAGCGAGAAAGCAACTCCGGAGGAGCGCAACCAGGAAGAATCAGAGGTTAAAGAGAAGGCTGGTCAAAATGGCATGATCACCATCTCAACTGTATTTGGCCGGGGAACCGATATTAAACCAAAGCATCAAGAGGGCTTGTATACAGTCAAAACCTATGTTGATACACAACCCTATTCTGCTGAAGATTTGGAACGCGCTAAACGTCAGGAGTTAGGTCGTTCGGCGCGCGGGGAGCAAAAGGGATATGCAAGAATGATCGTTGACCGCAACCAATTTGCAGAACTCAATGATATCAAGATTGATGACACCAATCAGAGCCTTGATGCGGCCATCCGCGCGTTAAACCATGAAAGAAATCTGGCGCGGGTCGTCGATCGAGACTTAAGGGAGTCTTTTGATGACGTAAAAGAACAACTCAACCAACAATTCACACACTATATCCAAGCCGTTAATAAAAGTGCTGCAACCTCTACACAAAAAACAGAGATGCGAGATACGATCTTGATGGAGTGGAGTGACCTATTAAAAAGCATCGATGAACGCTGGGAAACATTGCAACACGAAGCGCCGGATATAGGAAACACAGATAAATTATCCAGCATAGTGCACTTTGGACTCGCTCAGTGGACGAGCCTAAAAAATCGTCTTCCAGAGGATATCAAGTCTTGGGTTAAACGATATAACCTGACAATAACGCTTCCAGAGATGAATCCACTCATAGCTGAAGACATGGTTCTCGCTATCCGAAAAAAATTTCAG
>CAXNER010000018.1:0-9202 GCA_964201315.1 Legionellaceae bacterium | reverse complement strand
CTCGCGATGTTTGATTAAATCAGCATCTAATTCCTTGATGGCCGTTTGCTCTATCACCATGTTTTCTTTGTACAACGCAATTAATTGTATAAATTGTTCAACCGATGTTCTAAAGCTAACGCCAAGCAGGCCATTGCCATCAAGATCGCGCATAGCTTCTTGTTTCAATATGCCGTGGCCATCTTGCAAGTTTATTTTAAAACCAAGCATGTGCTTTAATCCCTTAACCAACGGATTTGTGGTGGTACTTGGTTGGCTATAAAACCCTATCGAGTCAACAACGGTTATGGGGGCCGCCATGGTTTCTTGTCTCGATAGAATTAGAGCAGCATGCCACAATGGATTAGAGCCGGTTTCTCCATTCATGACGCAGTAAGTTACAAAATGCTCAGGAAAACTCATGTAAAACCTCCATGTTAAGCAGGTTATCTGTTGTGGGTGGGTTTTCTATCAAACTCAGTATCTACTATCGCATGCGTATTTAGAGCATGGTTAAAAACATCAACGGCATTGAATATCGGGGGTATCCTTGAACATCCCATCGCCGTTACGCCGGCGATGAAACCTATGCCACCAATGTTGAGCGTCATGCATGCCATGCTTTCTAAGATTGAGGCGCTGTCTCTTAAATTGAACGCTGACACTAAATGTATGAGTATATCAGGCGCTAATTCATTTAAAGATGACTCAGGGTTGGTTGCTGCATCATGGGCTACTAGAATAGCCGTTAGCAGGTTATACGCCTGCACTCCAGCCACCCATTTATTTTTTGTATTAAAAAATTTCATTAGTCTAAACTCCATCGGCTATACCTTCAATGGAAGATATATAATAATTGGTCTTACTTAGTAAGACCGTCTAAATATTTTTCAGCATCAAGTGCTGCCATACAACCAAATCCTGCAGATGTTACTGCTTGCCGATAAACATGGTCAGCGACATCGCCACAGGCAAATACGCCTGGAATGTTGGTTGCAGTGGCCATGCCTTGTAAACCCGAACGAATCTTTAAATAGCCATCCTTCATGTCTAATTGATCTTTAAATAGCTCTGTATTTGGGGTATGACCAATGGCTATAAAAATACCGTCAACGGGGAAGTCTTCGCACTTATCTGTCAGCACGTTTCGCACCCGTGCACCGGTAACTTTCATTTTGTCTCCAAGCACTTCATCAAGCGTGCAATTCCACATTAATTTAACGTTGCCTGTTCGCGCTTTTTCAAAGAGCTTGTCTTGTAGGATTTTTTCAGAACGCAGCGAATCGCGTCGGTGAACCAGTGTGACAGAAGCGGCAATATTAGATAGATAAAGGGCTTCCTCGACGGCTGTGTTGCCTCCACCGATGACAAAAACGGCTTTATTGCGGAAAAAAAATCCATCGCAGGTGGCGCAGGCAGAAACACCGCGTCCTTGATAAGCTTTTTCTGATTCTAACCCGATATAACGCGCTGAGGCGCCGGTGGCAATGATCAGTGCATCGCACGTGTAGGTATCGCTATCACCTTTTAAAATAAAAGGGCGACGTTGCAAGTCGACATTGACGATTTGATCAAAAATAATGGCAGTTTGAAAGCGTTCCGCATGTTGTTGCATGCGCTCCATTAATGCAGGTCCTTGCAATCCTTCAACATCGCCTGGCCAATTATCCACGTCAGTAGTGGTGGTCAATTGACCGCCCGGTTGCATGCCTGTAATAAGGACTGGGTTTAAATTAGCTCGTGCTGCATACACTGCAGCAGTATAACCTGCAGGACCTGAGCCAAGGATTAACAAGTTATGGTGTTTAGTTGTGGTCATTTTATCGGCCTTTTTTTAAACACTACTCTTGGGGCACGACGCTAAAATACAAAAAAAATATCTTTGCAGAGTATAGTATTTTTTGTCGATGACTAAAGAACAGCTTTTATGATTATGTTAAGATGACAAATAGTATGACAAAAAATGAAGCTTTAAAACACTTATGATAAAACAACGAACGGGTCATCAGGCTGGCGACCCTAAAACAGCCTTGCCGCATTTTGTGGTCAAACGGATTAGTGAAGGTAGCTTTATTTTGGTATTGACCACTGCTTTGTTTGTCTTGTTATCATTACTGACCTATCAAATTAAAGACCCAGGTGTGTCGCATATAAGTCAGCATGCTTCTTCTATCGGCAATGCTGGCGGGCGAGTAGGCGCTTATATTGCCGATGCGCTGTATTGGGTTTTTGGTTATCTTGCCTATTTATTACCGCTTTGCTTTGCTTATGTCGGATGGATGATATTGAAAGATCACCGTGCTTTGCGCGTGGTTAATAAACCAATGTTATTGTTGCGGGGCGTAGGTCTAGTCTTCATGTTAAGCGGTGGGTGTGGTTTATTGAATTTAGAGTCGTCGCTATCTGCGCATGCGCTATTTGAAAGCGCGGGCGGTCTTGTGGGTAAAACAATTGCAAGTGGGTTAAACAATGCATTGAATATTCAAGGTGCGACCTTGATCTTGCTTGCTATGTTACTCGTTGGCGTGACTTGGTTGACGGGCCTTTCTTGGATACATGCAACAGAAGTAATTGGCTATTATACGTTATTGGCATTGCGCGTTGCGGTTTATGGTTCTCGTGTTTGTATACGTATAGTTTCTGCAGGAATCGCACGTTTTAGAATGCGAGAGAAGCTTCAAGCGGTGAAGCGCCCTGTAACAACAGTCAATGCGGTTAAAGTAAATAAAGAACGGACCCTGCCACTTATTAGTCCGGTTTTAATGAAAGAAAAACCACTGCCGGTAAAGGCTGTGAGAGTTTTGAGAGAGCAGTCTACGGTAAAAGGGCCGGTTACTGGGTGTTTGCCATCACTAGAGTTGTTGGATAAAGGCCAGCCTGGTGAGCCAATGGGTGGGTATACCCATCAGGAATTAGAAATTTTGTCGCGTGACGTTGAGCAATATTTGCTTGATTTTGGTATTCAGGCCGATGTAGTTGCCGTTCATCCGGGCCCTGTGATTACCCGGTTTGAATTGCAATTGGCTGCGGGGATTAAAGTTAGCAAATTATCGGCGCTTGCTAAAGATCTTGCCCGTTCTTTATCGGTTACCAGCGTGCGCGTGGTTGAAATCATCCCGGGAAAAACAGTGGTTGGTATTGAGTTGCCCAATCAAAACCGTGCGATGGTGTGCCTGTCTGAAGTCTTATCAGCTGATGTTTATCAACAAGCCCATTCGCCTTTAACGTTGGCATTGGGGGTAGATATTGCAGGGCACCCTATGGTGGTTGATCTTGCAAAAATGCCGCATTTATTGGTTGCAGGAACGACTGGTTCTGGAAAATCTGTTGGTATCAATGCCATGATTTTAAGCTTGTTATTTAAGGCAACGCCTGAACAAGTACGTTTAATCATGATTGATCCGAAAATGCTGGAATTATCTGTTTATGACGGTATTCCGCATTTATTAACGCCCGTGGTTACTGACATGAAGGAGGCCGCGAGCGCCTTGCGTTGGTGTGTCGCTGAGATGGAGCGACGTTATCGCTTGATGTCGTCGTTGGGTGTGCGTAATTTGGCTGGCTATAATACCAAGTTGGCTGAAGCGATTGAGCGGGGTGAACCGTTAGCAGATCCATTATGGAAGCCTACTGATTCAATGGATATGCAAGCGCCTCTCCTGAAATCATTGCCTTACGTCGTTGTGGTTATTGATGAGTTGGCAGACATGATGATGGTTGTTGGCAAAAAAGTTGAACAGCTCATCGCCCGTATTGCACAAAAAGCCCGTGCTGCAGGCATTCATTTGATTTTGGCAACGCAACGCCCATCGGTTGACGTATTAACAGGACTGATTAAATCAAATATTCCCACGCGAATTTCTTTTCAAGTGTCATCAAAAATCGATTCACGTACTATTCTTGATCAGCAAGGGGCTGAACAATTATTAGGGCACGGTGACATGCTATTTTTAGCCCCAGGAACTGGCGCTCCATTACGTGTGCATGGTGCTTTTGTGGATGATAAAGAAGTGCATCGTATCGCTGACGATTGGCGAGCGCGGGGTGAGCCAGAATATATTGACGAAATTACGACCATAAGCGATGGCATGGATGGTGGTTCTGGTGAAGATGGGCAGGCGACCGAAGACATCGATCCATTGTATGACCAGGCTGTTGAATTCGTGATTCAAACGCGTAAAGCAAGCATATCGTCTGTGCAACGCCGTCTAAAAGTGGGTTATAACCGTGCCGCACGCTTGGTTGAAGAGATGGAGCGTACCGGTGTGGTTGGACCTTTAGAGGGCGGTTTTCGGGATGTATTGGTAACGTCAATGACAGATGCATCGTAAATTAATAGTCTGCGATGAGAAGGGGGTATGCATGAAAAAAACAATGTTATTTCTACTGTTGATGTGGGCTGGAAGTGCATTTAGCGATGCTGTAAGTGAAACGTTGCAAACGAAGTTAAACGCAATTCGCACCATGAGTGCCTCATTTAGCCAAGTAGTGAATGCTAAAAAGCGTGAGGTGTCTCATTCATCGGGAACGATGGCATTATCTCGCCCTGGACGGTTTCGTTGGCAAACCAAGAGCCCCATGGAACAATTGGTTGTAGCTGACGGTAAGCATTTGTGGGTTTATGATGTCGATCTTGAGCAAGTCACAGAAAAAAAACAAGAAAAAGGCTTGGGCGGTACCGCTGGATTATTTTTGAGTGGCTATGACGATACCGTAACACGTGACTTTGACGTGACCTCGTATACAAAAGAGAACAAGGTCTATTTTGATCTGCATTCAAAATCGAGCAAAGCTAATTTTCAACGCATGAAATTAGTGTTCGTGGGTGATGCATTACATGGGATTGAGTTGTTTGATCAACTCGGCCAGCACACGGTTGTAGCGTTAACTAATATTAAAAATAACCCAACATTGTCATCTGGGTTATTTAGGTTTAAGACGCCTAAAGGTGTGGACGTGGTGGTGCAATGAGTGTGTCGACTGACCCATTGACTCCACCACTAGCAGAGTTATTGAGACCAAGCTCGTTATCAGAGGTGATTGGTCAGCACCATTTGTTAGGTCCTGGTAAACCGCTAAGACTTGCGTTTGAGTCAGGAAAACCACATTCCATGATCTTATGGGGACCTCCTGGAGTGGGAAAAACAACCCTTGCCAGGTTAATGGCAAAAGCATTTGATTGTGAATGGATAGCGCTTTCTGCGGTGTTTGCAGGCGTTAAAGATATTCGTGCCTCAATGGAGCAGGCCGCTGCATACCAAGCGCTTAACCGACGTACCCTGTTATTTATAGATGAGATTCATCGGTTTAATAAATCACAACAAGACGCGTTACTGCCTTTTACAGAATCAGGTTTGATAACAGTGATTGGGGCCACTACTGAAAACCCTTCATTTGAAGTCAATTCAGCATTGCTGTCACGTGCGCAAGTTTATGTGTTGCAGTCCCTGACTGATGACTCTCTCAAAGAGCTTCTGCAACGAGTGCAGACAAAAGCGCTCCCTCATTTACAATTTAATGCAGACGCAGAAGTGAGCTTGATTGCTTCTGCTGACGGTGATGCTCGCCGTCTTATAAATTTACTTGAACAGATAAATATAGCTGCTGCTGAGGCGAGTGTCGATGTAGTTGATAGTGAGTTGGTTCATAATGCACTTAGCGTAAACGTGCGACGTTTTGATAAAGCAGGAGATAATTTCTATGATCAGATTTCCGCCTTGCATAAATCTGTACGTGGTTCGAATCCCGATGCCGCTCTTTATTGGTTTTGTCGTATGCTTGATGGCGGTTTGGATGCTGGTTATCTAGCACGACGTATTATTAGAATGGCTTGGGAAGACATTGGATTGGCTGATCCACGAGCCATTCAACTGGCCAATGATGCAGCAGCTACCTACGAGCGACTGGGGTCACCCGAGGGCGAGTTGGCTCTGGCGCAAGCTGTTATTTACCTGGCGGTCGCTGCTAAAAGCAATGCGGGTTACAAGGCCTATCAGCAAGCAGCAGCTTTTGTAAAAAAAGACAAATCACGCGAAGTGCCCACACATCTTAAAAATGCACCAACCACTTTAATGAAAAAGTTGGGCCATGGTCATGGGTATCGTTATGCTCACGATGAACCGCATGGTTTTGCTGCCGGTGAGACTTATTTACCAAGTGGTATGCTTGAACCACATTGGTACCAGCCGGTTGATCGAGGGTTGGAAAGCAAAATTGCTAATAAAATGAATTTTTTACGTCGTCTTAATGAAGAAAAACAAACCCTTTGATAATAAATGAATAGGCATAAAAGCGATGGTACTGTGACCGTTGAAGCAATTAAACAACCGCTTGAATCGGTGAAAAAACCGTTTGGGCACCGTTGCAATCGATTGATTAAAAAATGTTGGATGCCCCTGGCTATCCTTATTATTTCTATGGCGCTATTGTTTAGTTTTTTTCGCGCGCTAACCCCGTGGGCCAAACAGTATAAAGGGGAGGTTGAACGGCATTTATCCACGATCATTGGACAGCCTGTAATAAAAAGTAGTATGGAAACGAGTTGGTACTGGATTGAGCCGGTATTGAGGTTAAATCAGGTGTCTGTGTCAGATAATCAAGACCATGTATTGAAGTTGAATAAATTGTTGGTAGGCATCAATCTATTTAGCTCACTATGGCATTGGCATATTCAACCTGGTGTTCTTTATGTGGACGATGTGCATTTAACCTTGCGCCAAAATAACGATCATTGGGACATTGATGGTTTAAGAAATGACACGCAGCCAATAACACTGGAGCCTGAGGCTTATTTGCCGGTATTAAGTTGGCTTTTAGGCCAGCAAAAAATAATTATTAAAAATGTTTCAGCGTTGGTTCATTTAAACGATGGCTCCTTGCTACCATTAACAGCATTAAACCTAACGGCTATCAATAATAATGGCCATTACCGTCTTAAGGGGGCTGCTAAACTTGCTCAGACCATGCCCACAGAGTTATTAATTCTTGCCGATATGAAAGTAAATCCTTACGCGCTTCGCAAGATAACAGGGCAGGCTTATTTCGCGGTTAATCATTTTATACCAACGCAATGGCAGCTATTTTTTCCTCAAACCGATTACATGCTCGACGGAGGGAGGGGGCGCTTTGAGGTTTGGCTTGATCTTGCAAAAGGACGCGTTGCTGGGCTACAGACGAGGCTTCATTTTAAACGGCTTGCATGGCGTAAATCTGGCAACCCAGATCTGCAATTTATTCAGTCGGTAGATGCAAATCTTGCATGGAGCCCTACCGAAGCTGGTTGGAAACTGAGTGGGGATCATATCAAACTACGTGCCAAAGGGGTGAGCTGGCCTGAAAATGCATTGTTCGTGAATTTTAACCAATCGCAGCAAACCTATCGATTGTTTGTAAACACAGTATTACTCGATCCTTTATTGACGTTAGATATCGACTGGCCAGAGATAATGCAGCCTGTTTTAGCCCTTCACCCACACGGGCAGTTATACGATACGCAGTTAGGTGTTCGAAACGGTAAAATTGATTATGTATTAACCCGATTTGCTGGATTAAGTTGGCAAGGTATAGGGCAACTGCCTGCAGTGAGCAATATTTCAGGTGTGTTAAATTGGCAACCCTCGGGGGGGCGTTTAGAGATCGATGGAGAAAACACAACTGTGACGTCAAAAGGGCTTCCGCCTGTAACGTTTACAGAGGCAAATGCCGCGTTTGAATGGAAGGAGTTAAGCCATGGACTACGTATCAGTATGGAGCGTTTTGTAATAAATCATCCTGATTTAGTTATTAGTGCTCGCGGCGTAATTGATGAGCCATTTTCGCCATCCTCTAGTCATGTTCAATTGACGGCTGAGTTTTCAGCAGAGCATGGCACGAATTGGATGGCCTACCTTCCTTCAGACCATATAAAGTTTAAGCTCGATAGATGGTTAAAGCATGACATCAAACGTATTGATAAGGCTCAGGGAAAATTGATGATTAACGGTGCATTGGCCGATTTTCCCTTTGATAAGCAGCCTGGTGATTTTTCAATACTTAGTCATTTGAGTGGTGTGGATTTAATATTTAACAAGGAATGGCCATTAAATACTGATATCGATGCCTATTTACGGGTTGATAAGCGAACACTTGAAGCTGATATTAATCATGCTTCTATGCATGGGGTGTTAGTTGAGCAGGTGAATTTACGTGTTGATGATATGGGTTTAGACAGAGAGACATTGCTCATCCATGGAAAGGTCGATGCCCCTGCTAAAAAGGCCTTGGCTTATATTTTTGTCACGCCACTCAGACATAATCTCTCAAAATTAAAGAAGTTAGATCTCAGTGGCAACCTAGGCCTGGATTTGCATCTTGAGGTTCCGTTGTACCCAGAGAATGATGATGTGCTCGCAAGAGGATTAATTACATTTAACAATAATAAAGCAATATTTCACCATGCCTTAAATGATGTACAACTTAATCACTTATCGGGGGAGATGCAGTTTGATGAAAGTGGTGTTACTGAAAGTGAGCTTAAAGCTTACCTATCAGATGATCCAGTGGTTATGCATGTACAAACAATAAGCAAACCAAAGCCGGCTACTGAGATAACCATTAAAGGTAGTACAACGCTAGCTCTATTAAATAAAAAATTTGATTTGCCTGTTTTTTCCTTCATGCAAGGGCATTTGAACATTGCGACAACGTTAACGATAACCGATGATCCAAATGACTTGGATCATATTCAGATAAGTTCATCATTAAAAGGTATTGGTGTGGATTTACCAGCGCCCTTTGGCAAAGCCCCAAAAGACAAGGCGCCATTAACAATTAATATTGACTTCAATCCAGAAAAGGCACTCAGGTTGCACTTTAACTATGATAACCGTTTAAGCAGTGACTTATGGTTTAGCGAATCAAACGGTGCCTTTGTGTTAGAAAAAGGCGAGATTCGTGTAGGCAGTGGGGACGCGCTCTGGCGTAAACAAACGGGCGTGCAAGTGGTTGGTGCAATGGATCGCGTTGATGTTTCAAAATGGCAAGATGTGTTGTCTAAGTTGCCAACAAGCGCCTCGTCTCCCGCCTTGTTTGATGGTTTGCAGTTTTTCGATTTGAAGTTAGCAATGGTTGATCTCTGGGGAAAAAGTTATCCACAGGTAGCAATAAAAGCCGATAAATCAAGCAAAACGGCATGGAATTTTCAATTGGAACAGCGGGATATTGCAGCGAAATTACACTACGATAT
>CAXNER010000017.1:0-9425 GCA_964201315.1 Legionellaceae bacterium | reverse complement strand
CACACATATTCATATTGCAGCCGATTGCGCGGGGTCACAATGGCCATGGGGCGTTGGGTGTGTAACAGACATGATTCAATCGATTACCATGTCTCCTCTAAATACCGTTGCTATGATGTGTGGGCCAGAGATGATGATGCATGCAGCGATTGCTCCTTTGACTAAGAAAGGTTTGCCAGAGGCGAATATTTATTTAAGCATGGAGCGTAATATGGCCTGCGGGGTGGGTCATTGTGGCCATTGCCAATATGGGGGTTTTTTTATTTGTAAAGATGGGCCTGTGTTTGCCTATCCTCAAATAAAAGCATTGTTTTCAGAAAAAGGATTTTGAGAATGTCAAAACCACGGCTTGCTGTGTATAAATTCACGTCTTGTGATGGTTGTCAGCTCGCGCTACTTAATGCAGGCGAGGCATTTTTGATGTTATCTGAGTTGGTTGATATCGTGCATTTTGCCGAAGCCGGTATGCTTGAACCTGAATCAAACGTTGATATTGTTTTTATAGAAGGCAGTGTTTCAACGCCCGATGAAATTGTGCGCATAAAAAAAATACGTGAAAAAGCCAAATATCTTATTACAATTGGTGCATGTGCCACGACGGGCGGCATCCAGGCGCTGCGTAACAGCGCATCACATGCTGAGTGGATGGCAAGCATATACGCCACACCGGACACCATTGATACGTTAACGACGTCATCGGCTATTGCAAGGCACGTCAAGGTTGATTGGGAGTTGTGGGGGTGTCCTGTTAACACCGAACAAGTATTATCGACAGTACGTTCCTTATTGTTTGGAGCCGCGCCTAAACTTAATCGTGAAGCCGTTTGTCATGAATGCAAACGTCAGGGGAATGTCTGTGTTGTTGTTACTAAAAAAGAACCGTGCATGGGACCGGTTACACAAACAGGGTGCGGTGCTCTTTGTATCAGAATGGGCAGGGCTTGTTATGCATGTTATGGTCCTTCAGAAAACCCAAACACGCACGCATTAGGGTCTCTTTTTCAAAAAAATGGATTTACCAACCAGGTGATTGCGAACCGATTTTTACATGTTAATAATCAAGCGCCTGCGTTTAATGAAGCGGGTACTTATTTTAAAGGGATAAAAATTGTCAAAGAATAAAATCACCTCGATACACGTTCCTATTCTTGCTCGTGTGGAGGGTGAGGGGGCTTTGGATGTGCAAATTTGCAATCACCAAATTCAATCGTTGCAATTAAAAATTTATGAGCCGCCCCGTTTGTTCGAAAAATTTTTGGAGGGCCGTCATTATAACGATGTGCTTGATATGGTCGCGCGTATTTGTGGAATTTGTCCTGTGGCTTACCAAATGAGTGCGGCACACGCAATAGAGCAGTGCTTTGGTGCAGTGCCTGGCCCTTGGGTTCGTGACATGCGACGCTTGTTTTATTGCGGGGAATGGCTTGAGAGCCATAGTTTGCATATTCATTTTTTAGCAGTACCTGATTTTTTAGGGTTTAAGTCAGCGCCTGACATGGCAAAAATCTATCCTAATGAGGTTCGGCGGGGGCTACGGTTACAAGCATTAGGGCATGAGCTCATCAGCTTGCTGGGCGGACGCGCTGTAAATCCAGTAGGTGCATGCATTGGTGGTTTTTATCAAGCGCCCAGGGCATCACAGGTAGAGGCATTACTTGTGCGGGTAAAAGCATGTGTGAGCGATTGTGAGGCTTTAATTCAATGGGTGGCCTCATTACCACTACCAGACAATACACACGATTTTAGTTCAGTGTCTTTACGCCATGCTGGCGAGTACCCCATGAATGAGGGGCACATTGTTTCTGATAAAGGCCTGTTTATTACTAGCGATTGCTTTGACGATCATTTTAAAGAGCACCAAGTGCCTTATTCCACAGCACTTCATTGTTTAATGGAGGGACAACCTTATTTAGTGGGTCCCTTAGCGCGGTTGAATATTAATTATGATCGCTTGCCAGAAGCCATAAAAGACATTTTAAATCATATAAATATCCACTTTCCTAGCAAAAACATGTATCACAGTATTATCGCTCGAGCCGTAGAAATTTATTATTGTGTGCTAGAGGCGCTGCGTATTTTAGAACAATATGCACGGCCACCGTTACCACGTATCGACGTCAAGCCTAGAGCTGGTGTTGGTTATGGGTGCACAGAGGCACCTCGTGGGTTATTATGGCATCGTTTTGAAATGGATGACGAGGGCTTGGTAAAATCCACCCGGATTGTGCCCCCTACCAGCCAAAATCAGGCGCGAATAGAAGAGGATTTACGCATTTCATTGGAGCAATTTGGCTTGGATAAGCACGATGATGAATTACGGGCTTACAGTGAAATGATCATCCGAAATTATGATCCTTGTATTTCGTGTTCAACCCATTTTTTAAACCTTGTGGTAGAACGCTCATGACAGTGCACCGTGTTCTTGGTATTGGTTCACCCTTTGGCGATGATAAGCTCGGCTGGGAGGTTATTAAGCGGCTGCAATTAAAAACAAGTTTGTACCTTTATATCCCTCATTACTTACAGTTAACCTGCTGTGATAGACCAGGAATGCATTTGCTAGAATTGATGCGGGGTGCTGAAAGAGTGTTTATTATTGATGCCGTTAAAACGGGTGCTGATAAAGGAACACTGCACCGCTTTGCGAATGAAGAAATTAAATCTGTCAGTCACGCCTTATCGACGCACGGGCTTGGGGTTGCTGAGGCCATGACAATGGGTTCTATTCTTAATGAATTACCAGAACAGGTTATTTTATATGGGATTGAAATTGGAGACGTGGTAGGTGAGTTTTCTCTTTCCGAACCCATCATGCGCGCGGTAGAGACATTGTCCAAACGAATAGAGAAGGACGTTCTACTTTCGTTGGGAAAGATGCATTGAGTTTTATTATCCTAGGGCTAACTGTGTGGCATTTGCTGGGTCAATGCTGTTGATTCGGCTGTTTTATCGGGTAATTTACACATGATAAATGCAATGTATATGGATAAAATGGCTGAGAAAAAACACCACATTGATGTAAATGCGTAAATGTATAACGAATAGGCCGCTATTGACGCAACCAGGATCATTATACCGAATAGTTTAATTCTCATCTCTGATGAAAACAGTAAGGCTAGTGTCAAAATGGCAATGTAGCAAACTGAATAGGTATAGATAAGTAGATCTGATTGATAGGCTTGGTAATGGATAGAATGCCCCTTGATTAGAGGTGCGCTAGGGATGATGCCAAACAGTATCGGAGCATACATAATTATGCTCAATAGTAGGCCTGCAATGACTAGTGTACCCAAGATTTTTTTTCGAAGAGCCCCTTTTTCAATGAAATAGATACAAATTGGCACATAGACCGGCCATAAATAAAAGGCAAAAAATAAGTAGATATATGCATACCACTGGGCGATAGAAAAATGGTCGATATGCAATTGTTGCCAAATCAGACCCTCAATGCATTGTTGAATGCCAAAAATAATGGGTACTAAGGAAAGCAAGAGATAGTTTTTATTAGCGTTATAGGCTGTGATTGCTGAAAAAATCCCTGTTGAAATCAGTATTGCGCTCAAGGTAAAACTAGCTGTTGCTGAAAAACACATGCGTTTTCCTAGATATTGGTATCAAGCACTATAATACAAAATTAACTTTAGTCAAAACCCAGGTTATAAATGCGGCCATTACAATGATTAACCAACTTGAAAAATGAAGTGGAATAAAATCAAACAATGTTGAAGCAATAGGTAATTGAATGAGCAGTAACGTAAGCATGGTTATCATCAAAACAACATGGCGTGATGTTCGTGTTTTTAATCCGCTCAGACCTATTGTGATTGCTATGCTCATAAAGCTTAACATGGCGAGCACGAGGGTTCTTGCATAGTCCGTACCTAGCCCTTTTTTTAACGTATAAACAAAGGTTAGAGAAATGAGTGTGGTCGTTGCTAGCCCTACTAACATAATTTTTACTACGTCAGGTCGACTGAAAAAGTGATTTTTTGTGGTTTGGTGTGTTAAACCAAGGGTATTTACAGGTGGCAAATTTTGAAATACTAACAATGCTGTTGGGTGAATAATTAATTCAATAAAAACGATATCAATTGGGTAATACACCAACGGATAGCCTAACAGTGGGATTAAGGCAGCAGACATAACAAATGGAAAATGGATCATTAACAAATAGTTAAAGCATTTTTTTAAATTTATAAAGAGTTGTCTACCTTCGGCAATGGCATTCGCAATACTACCGAAATTATCGTCCAATAGGACAATATCAGCAACCTCACGAGCACTTTGAGTACCTCGCTCCCCCATCGCAATACCAATATCACCGGCCTTCAAGGCGGGCACATCGTTTACGCCATCACCGGTGACGGCAACAATTTCACCCAAGGCTTGTAACGCCTTTACCACATCATATTTTTGCAAAGGAATGGCCCTCGCAATGACATCAATCTGGCGCATATTTTGTTGCCCAATATCCTTAAGGTAGGCGCCCAGGTTCTCTGCAAGGACAACGTTTGGAGCACCGTAACCTAAGCCAATTTCCTTAGCTATAGCTCTTGCGGTTTCTGGGTGATCGCCAGTTATCATCAGTACATGGATGTGGGAGGCTTGGCATAATTTAATGGCTTCTGCTACACCTTGGCGCACTGGGTCGGTAAAGGCAACCAATCCCATGAATTGATACCCGTGCGTAGGTTCTTGCATATCTAATGAGGTATTTTTTATCATTTTTGCACAAGCGATAACTTTGTACGTTAATGAGGCGAGGGCTGAAACGTTGGCCAACCAGCTATTTTTTTCTGTTTGAGTCAATGTACAAATCGAAAAAATAGTTTCAGGCGCACCTTTTGTTGCAATAAGCCATTCCGAGTTTTTTTCGATGACAGCTGTTTCGCGTTTTCTGTCTTCAGTAAATGGATAGCTATGCATGCGTTGCTTGATCGATATTTTTTTCTCTAATGCTTTTTCAATAATCGCTAAGTCGAGCAAATCAAAACTTTCAGCACGTGAGGCCAATGCAGCTAAGTATAGGAGTTCATTATCATCGGTCCCTTTGGCGGGCACGAACTTTGCCACCTGAAGACGACCCTCGGTAATGGTTCCTGTTTTATCAGAACAAATATAGCTAATACGACCAAGGTTTTCGACCGATACGGCGCGCCTTACTAACGCTTTTTTTCTTGCTAATCGATATACACCCACTCCTAGAAAAAAAGTAAAAACAACAGGGAACTCATCGGGAAATGCAGCAACGGCAAGTGTTGCTGCACTTAAAATGGCGTCAATGAGTCCAAATCCCTGGTAATAACGGACAATTGCTAAAATAATACAAAGCAGGCTCGCTAGCATGAGCAATGAAAAAACAAGTTTCGCAATAGCTATTTGTAACGGGGTCTTCATTTTGGTTGTTTGAAGCGCTGAGGTTATAATTTGTCCATACAAGGATTCCTTGCCCGTATAAATGATGCGCACCAATGCCTGCCCGGTTAATAATTTAGTCCCAGCGAATCCCCAGAACACTTCATCCACCGGGACGTCCTGCCTTTCATTGGAGAGCGCTAGTAGCGGTTTTTTTAAAACAGGCATGGCTTCACCGGTTAATGAGGACTCGTCTACTTGTAGGTTGCTCCCATCAATAATCAACCCATCTGCGGGAAATAGGGTTCCTGCAGAAACCATGATCAAGTCACCAGGAACAATGTCCGACGCCGCAATGTTGATTTTCAAAGCACTACGAATGACGGTTGCTGATGTTGCTAAGTGACTGCTTAAATTTGCAGTAGAGGTTTGAGTTCGGCGATGTAAAAAGGCATCCATGCCTATCAGTGGGATAATTGCCAACAACAAAATAGTTGCTTCTCTGTAGTTTTTTAAAATGGCAAATAAAACGCCAGTACAAATTAAAAACCATATCATAGGATCTTTAAATGTATTGACGACCACGTTAAACCAAGAGCTTGTTTGAATGTCCGCAATGTCATTAGCGCCATATAGATGACGGCGCTCTTCTACATCAGTGGAGTTTAAGGTCCAATCTTTGGAAATTGAAGCATTAATGCGCGAGAGGGGAACAATGCGTCGCATCGAGAATCCCTACTCAATGTTGGGTTTAAGCCATAGTATTTTCATTTAGCATCAACATCAAGTGGTCGCACGGCACTCGTTCTATCACGAGGTAGCGCCAATACGATAACACCTGGCTTGTGGGTGTAGTCTTTAAGTTCTTTAGCAAGAATAATACCGGCGTCATGCCGATCAATAAATTTATCCATAAAGGTTCTTAAACAATGGTTATTGTTAAAATTGTAGTACAAGACGTGGAAAAAATTCTATTATCAAACAATAATCGGTTTGAGTTGCGATTTAGGGCCACGAATAAGTAGCACAACGCGATGTAGTGATTTGTTTGACCGCATCATGTCCATAATCATAAAATTATCCTTAAGTTAAGGCTCCTTTAAATAAAGTTATACAATTATGTGTTCTTTATGTGTATAGTTATGTTAATGGGTTTGCGTCCTTAACTATTTAATTTATTTGCAACAAGGAGTGTTAGCTATGAAAAAAATCATCACTTTATTTTTAATGCTTGTGGTTTTCCCTTTATACGCTAATGAGTCAATCGCCCCAACCAATGTTCTTATAGCAGCAGTCCAGTTTCCTGAGCTAAACCACCAGTCGGAAACAGATTTTTTTTCCATGGTAGATAACTATATAAATGAAGCCCAAAAGAAACAGGTAAAAATCATTTTATTTCCCGAATTGCTGACGTTAAATCTGATGCAAAATTCAGATAATCCAACACCTGAGCAGTGGAGTACCCTTAGTAAGTTTTCGAATAAATACAGTGATTTTTTAAAATCAAGAGCGCGTTCTTCAGGGATGTTTATTATAGGAGGTTCTACTGTTACCGAAAAAAATCATCAATTTTATAATACTGCGATGGTTGCTTTTCCTAATGGTGAAATTAAAACGGTTGATAAAAGTTTGCTTACACCCTGGGAATTATCAAATCATATCACCGGTGTTGGTCAACAAACACATCCCTTATCTTTCATAACGCCATGGGGAACAGCAGTAGTATTAATTTGCTATGAGGCGGAGTCCCCTGAAATTTTAAGTAAAATCAGTCAAATACATCCCAATTTGGTCTTTATCCCGTCTAATACGTCGGGACTATCAGGTTTATATCGAGTGATAGTGGCAGCAAGATATATCGCCATCTCTCAATATGCCTATGCATTACTAACGGGAGTAACCACCAATTTCTCCAAGGATAAAGTTAGCGGTCATAGTGCAGGGCAGGCCATTTTTGCAGCTCCCACTGGCCTAGGTTATTCCTTAACTGGAACACTAGGGAAATTTAATCAACCGGATTTGCTAATCGTGAAGGTTAACATTGAAAAAATGGATCAAGACAAAGCATCTCCAGCAGTAACCTCTGCAAGCAGGGATTATGTTAAACAACATGCGTTAACGTCCCGCTGAGAGAATTTTTTAGGGATTTATGAGTTACGCCTCAGGGCCGCGAATGAGCAGCACGGGCGTTGTCGCGATTCTAATAATATTCTCAGCCGCGTTGCCTAAGAAAAAACGGCTGATACCACGTCGGCCATGGGTTCCTATAACCAGTAAATCAGCAGGCCACGTGGATGCCTCTTCAACAACTTTTTCAGCAATTCTCCCCTCCAAAATCTTAAGATCAAGAGGTCTTTTTTCAACCAGGGTTTACCAGTTACTCTCCATTGGGTTCGGTGGTGTCCATTGGTTCGGGCTCGGGGGTATCGGGTAACATGGGTTCATACGGCTCTGTCGAAGGAGGTGACTCCAATGGTGGTGGTTCAGGAAGCTCTTGTGGGACATTTGGTATCTCTTCAATGCTCAAAATATACTCCTAAATGAAAGTGTGAAGCGGAATAGATAAGTATATACCTCTCTGACACGAAGATGCTGGATTTTAAGCAACATCTAATTCAGGACTCACAAAAAATAGATCTGCGATCTGGGTTTTTGGTAAGCAATTTAGGCACAAAGTGCCCTGCATCAAAAATAACTTCAACAGCGAAAAATCAATAAGTTACGTTGGAGTTATTTAGACGTCCTGAAATTGTTTTGAGAGAGGGACTGTTTAGGCCTCTTCATCTAAGTGGTGTATTTTTTCTTCGTTATTTAAGATACTCTTTTCGCAATGTTAGTTTGTAAGGTTGGTCGTGCAACTGGATATCAAGGTATTATTGACATTGCATTCAGACCAAGCACTGAGCACGATGAATAGCTCCTTGCAAGGGCTTACTTCTGTTGAGGCAACATCGCGTCGTGTAGCATACGGACGTAATGAGATTCTTAAAAAACCCGCACGTTCTCTTATCTTAGACGCTATTTCACATTCAACCAATCCATTAATAGCCATTTTAGTAATCGCGGCAGTGGTTTCGGCATTTACTGGAAGTCTTATAAATACAGTTATTGTCATTACTGTTGTAAGTTTAAGCGTTATCGTGGATTATTTTCAGACTCATCGTTCATTGCTTGCCGTAACAAAATTACAAGAGCAAGTTGCAACAACCGTTGACGTGTTACGTGATGGTTTAGAGACAGATCTCTTTTTTAGTGAGTTAGTGCCTGGAAATATTATTGACTTAGTCGCTGGGGCTAGGGTTCCGGTAGATTGTTTGTTATTGCATGCCAAAGATTTGCATGTGCAACATTAGCGTTATGGATAAATGCATTTATAAAAGGAGCCTTATTTTTGGATAACAAAGCAAATAGACTTAAGTTGGTGAGACTAGGAATTGATACGCAAGAAGAGTTTATTGTTTTTTTGCACGCGGATTGTTTTATTTGTAAATCCGAAGGGTTTGAAGCACTGGCACAGGTGGTTGTTACCTTTAAGAATGAGTCCCTCGTGGCTGTTGTAAACATTGTGCAATCTACTATATTAAAAAGTTGTGAAGTAAGTTTGTCTGAAAGTGCTTGGCAACGATTAGGTGTAGATGCTGGTGACTTTATTGTTCTGTCTCATCTCACGCCAGTTGCATCATTAGCTTATGTGCGCTCTAAAATACATGGAAATACACTTTCTTCACTGGAGTTTGATGCCATTCTTGGCGATATTGTTGCAGGAAAATACTCAAACATTCATTTGGCTAGTTTCATTACAGCTTGTGCTAATAATAATTTAAACAACGAAGAGATTATTTGTTTAACTAAATCAATGGTTAAAACAGGGGAGCAATTGCATTGGGATTATCCTCTAGTGGTGGATAAACATAGTGTCGGTGGTATCCCTGGAAATAGAACAACCCCTATTGTGGTGGCGATCGTGGCCTCTGCAGGTCTTATTATACCCAAAACCTCGTCACGCGCGATCACATCGCCCGCAGGCACCGCCGATACAGTTGAAACAATGACAAGGGTAAATTTGACGG
>CAXNER010000016.1:0-9644 GCA_964201315.1 Legionellaceae bacterium | reverse complement strand
TCATGGGCATGCACCATCGCCTGTGGGTGGTTCAATAGTTACAGAAAAATCTCCGGATCCTTCTCCCCCTGACTTTGCGATATCAGCTACAAATAGTGGCCCTCTTTCTATTGATAATCTGCATTCAGATAGCGTCGAGAAAACTTCGAAACCGGATTTAACTAAGACAAGAGAAATAGCGACGGACTCAGTCAGTTCCCTCTTTAGCAGCATGTTGGGCGATGGCAACCAAGGCCTAACTTCATTCTCTCCAATTAAACAAGTTGAAATTTTCGAACAACTACCATCTGAGCAGCAGGCTATAGTCATTGCTGGGTTCGCCATAAAGCCGGTTGACTTGGTTGGGACTGACCCTGCAAACCTGACTACAGCTTTTAAACACCAGATTGAAAATCTCCAGAACGGTACATTTACACATTTAGCTGTTTCTTTCAGCGCGAAAGGGCAGGTGCAAAAAATCTATCTTGATATACAGGAATTACTAAAAAATACGCCAAACATGTTCAATTCTTTGTTCACTCAAACACATGGTGCTAACCTCACGCTAACTCTATGTTCCACTGATGTCCAACCACAAATAAGAGCAATAACTGATGATCCTACAACATTGGCTATAATGCCGTCACACAAGCAAGGTCTGTCGACCAACGAAATCATAAAGCTTGCTCAGGCTGTAACTACTCTGATAGCAGCGGCCTCTTCGCAAAAACCTCTACAAGATACACAGGCCCCTAGCACACCCCAAATAAAAGCCCACGAACCTGCCCTTATAGGTACAACAACCACTGCAGTACCAAACCCAATAATTGCAGCTCCAACACCAGCTGCTATTACAGAAAAATATAAACGCGCTCTTTCATCAGAACAACAAGTTAAGCGGAAAGACGAAAGATCAAAAGGTAAAGATAAACAACAGTACGCCAAAATACCCGCTAAAAAAGGTGACATTATTGCAAAATCTATAGAATTATTTAATAAAGTATTTAGTGAAACCAATAGTGATGGAATTAAACAGATGATCGACATCATGGCTACGATAAATGGCATCAAGGGCATAAGCGATACAGACAAAACTAATAAAATTCAGGAAGAAATAAAGGCAATTGCCATTAAGCGAACAACTTGGTTGCAAACCATGTGGTCACACAGTCATATAATTGGAAAAGGTCGACATCCAAACGTGGATATTATTTATAACGCCATGAAAGAGGGCGGTTCCTTACGTAACTGTGTTAAACTGCTAGAAGAAATAAGCGAGCAGAAAGACACGGCTGAGAAAAAACCGGCGCCCATTTCTCCCACACGGGTATAGGAGTTTTAAAGGCCCTATTCCCTCTTATGACGTCGCCTCCCTATATTACGGACAATGTGGGTTCGTTAGTAGAGAGGTACAAAAACCTTGATCATGACTCTCACAATAGGGATATTTGGTGGGACAAGGTGATGTATGCCATATTTTGTCGTGGTAAAAAAGGGGTCCCTGGTGAAACTGTAGGAATTCCTGATGATGGCGCTATTTCTGTCCTGATTGTTAATCAACTTATGCGAAAAAAATTAAAAGCTACTTTTTTAAAACGCTTTAACCAAGAGGTGCTTTTTGAGTTCCCTTATCCTGTTGGTTTTTCTAAGGAAGGTGCTAAGCTTGCGCACAGTAAATTAATAGATAGCGCTCATGAAGTTATCATCTGCTATCGTCGTGCTATTCGTGCGCCTGCGCAAATTGAATATCCAATTCCTAACCCCGCAAAACATATGGCTGACCAAGAGCCAGACGGCAAAAGAGCCTACTTATCACCTGCGGAAAATGGTGAGATGGTTGATGATTATGAAGCCGATGAAACCACACCCGAGATGGATTATGAAGCTAACCCACGTGTGAGCACACCGCCGCCTGCGAGTCTTCCAAAAACCTCCCAGAATGAAGCACTTATAAGCAGCATAGCAGGAACAAGTTACCTGTTCTTCGACGCCACCAAGCCCAACGAAAACAGCGAATCAACTATGCAGACTAAGAGATTGCTTAAATAATTAAGGTCGGCCTTGATTTCGCTTACGTTACATCAAGGCTTGCTCAGAGGCTCACAATTTGTTGGGTGAAAACGACCCAACCTACGTGGATATAGTTAAACCCTGTAGGTCGTGTCATTGACACGACATTGGGCTATTCCACATGGGAAAACCACGCAAGGTTTGATGATATTGCAACTATGCCCTGCTACCAAAACCAGGGGCACGCCACCCATCTAATTTAAGCAGATGGGGTCAAGCAGCCGGGGTCAGAGCAGCCGGGGTCAGGGCTTGAATTTTGCATTTAACCCACTAACTTGTCACAAAAGAGTTAAATTGAGAAACGCTCAGGTGTTGGGGTCCTGTGGAAGAACCCCCAAAAGTGGGCGTTCTGAGTTAACCACTTAAAAATGCGGATTTTTCATTTTCGCAGAATTCTCAGTAAGCTGTTTACAGCAATCTTATCTCTTTAAGAACTATTAAAGGATTAATTTAAAACGCGGTTGCCCGTGCGCCAAGACAAGGCGCACTTAACTGATGGGTGAAAGTCCCATCTTGGAAGGAGCCAGGTCCGCCATGTAGAGAGTTTTGCGTTGCCCTAGGTAACGAAGGTGACGTACGTAAAGAGTATACGAGCAGGGGAACGCGTGCTTCAATCTGTAAAACAGTTTCTGGAGAAACGCCTTAAACTGCGGGTTAATGATACTAAGAGTGGTTGTGCGCCCGTATACGATCGCTAATTTCTCGGGTATCGACTGCTAAGTGACGGAAGACTAGTGATAGCCCCCATACTAAATGGAAACGGTACTAGGAGCAAATGCTCAGGGTAAACGCATGAGTGATCTGATTTAATCCAATTACAACAATCGCTCGTCTTTGCGAACACGTGATCTTGCCCTGAGCAAATGCTAACAGCCCTAATTAACAGTTAAATAAATAACTAACAGAAAACATCATAGAAATTGCTGAGTTACTAATAGTTCTAGAATGGGTCTCAGTAGCTGTTGAGCTTGGGATAGCCACTGTAACTAAACCAGAGTTCTTCCCTAGATCCGTATAGACGGCCTCACCTGTTAAAATCCAGTTAGCAAAGGGCTGATAATTGAGACCTAGACCAACATTATAGCCAGTACTATAACCATCTAAATTCAACAAAGATTGATATCCTACATTTGTTAATGTTGCGATATTGGTTCGTGTTCTTTTAAATTCGTAATTGTGGTTAACATCAGCAAAAGATACTCCCGCTTCTACGAATGGCAAAAAATGAGGATAAATTTCATAACCTAATACAGCATCTATGTTATAAATAGGTTTAACAGTAGTTCTGATAGAATTACTTCCTATGATAAGAGCTGAGCCAGCAGCTGTTGAAAAACCTGTCTCATCCAGCGCATTAAGGGGGGTATATTGAATTGAAGCTTTGCCACCTAAGTACACACGTTCCTGAAACATTTTGCCATAACCCAATTGGCCACTAAATACTGCGTCCGTATGAGTGTATCTATTCATGCCTGCATTGCCGCCCACACCATCAGATCGCGTTGTCACAAAACTATTATTTATAGCAATTGCTGTATAGCCAGCACCTAATCCCACATAAAGGCCATTAAAATCGTAGGTTGGTTCCACTGCCCCCATAGCACCAGCGAAAGCGTGACTTATGCTCAATGATAAAAGTATAGTTATGGTTTTACAATATTTCATAGAAACTCCTGTAGTTACACTTGCGAAAGTTAAATATGTCAAAGAGCAATGGACATTATTAAGGTGCACAGCACCAGAGAAAGATTATCCATCTACGGTTCTGTCGCAGAAACTTTCGTACACGACGAACGGATTTATTCTAGACGAGTGTATGCTGCAAGTACATAGCGATGTCAGATAAAAGTTGGTGGCGGAAATCGCATAATCCAATCATTAATACGGCGATGCCGAACGAGTGGTTTAAAACATAGGGGCTATTTAGCCTGTATGAAAAGGCTAAAACGTTAAAAGCTTAGTTGAAACCGCCGTATGCGGCATCGCACGTACGGTGGTGTGAGAGGACGGGGACCGTAAGGCCCCTCCTACTCGATAGTTCCAACTATTTTAGTAAAAGGGAACAAAGTTGTCACAAAACAACCACTACGTACACACTAGGCCGTTTTCAAGAACAGTAGTTCTTGGCAAAAACATAGCAATTGTGATTGCTATAACAACCGCACCAAAGTAAATAATAATTTGTTGGGTCTCAAGTACCCCCCTGATTTTCTGCATATTCATTTACTTACCTCTATGCACAATTCAGTGTTTCGAGATTCACAACTCATAAGACCTCATTTTTTTCGCCAATACAAACATTTCGATATCTTAAGTACAGATATAAAGTCGTCTTTGAAATACTTAATTGTTCGGCAATTTTTTTTACAGGGATACTTCCATTTTTATAGAGTGCCTCAGCGATAGTGGCTTTTTCAATTGCTGATGGAGACATCCCTTTTGGCCGGCCTCCTTTGCGTCCTCGGGCACGCGCCGATTTTAATCCTGCTTGTGTACGCTCACGAATTAACTCTCGCTCAAACTCAGCAAGAGAAGCAAAAATTCCAAAAACCATCCGTCCCTGCGCGGTCGATGTATCAATCGGATCGTTTAAACTGATTAAACCGACTTTTTGCTCAATCAATTTTGTTGTCAAATGAATTAGATGCGCAAGATTCCTGCCAAGCCTATCTAATTTCCAAATAACCAAAGTGTCATTTTCCCGAAGGTTTCGCATAATTTCTTCAAGCACGGGTCTTGCTGTTTTTGAACCACTGGCAATTTCCTCATGAATTTGATCACAATCAGCTTTTTTTAGGGCGTCAACCTGCAGAGACAAAGATTGTTCTTTGGTTGAAACACGTGCGTATCCAATTTTCATACATTTGAGTCCATTTTACTAACCGAAAAATGATATTTTGAACTAAGAATTACTGAACCGCTTTATCTTACCAAAAATCGGCGTACAATGCGATTTTCATTGACTGAAAAATCAGTTCAGCCAAATCTCCGTTTTTTTGAACCCGCATGACGAACCTAAAACGTATTTATCTCCTACCTGAAGCTGAAATTGCCGATCTCTATGCGAGGCCAATTTTTAATCAGAATGAACAACAGCTCTATTTTGATCTAAATCAGGTCGAATTGGATATCCTGTGTCAATTTGGTACCATCAAAACAAAAGTGCATTTCATATTGCAGCTTGCCTACTTCAAAGCCAAGAACCAATTTTTCACTTTTGCATTTGATGATGTTCAAGCGGATGTCCAATATGTGCTTGCCAAATTTTTCAAAAAAACAGATGCAGTGTTCCAGGGCGGCATCACTCGTAAACGCATAAACCAGCAAAAACAAATTATTCTCAACCTGTTTGAGTATCAAGACTGGTCAGTAGAACAGGCCCTTCAGGTTGAGGCACACATATGTGAATTGCTACGATACTACCCCAAAGGTCATGACACCTTTCGTCAACTACTGGTCTATCTTGATAATCAAAAAATTATTATTCCGACCTACCGAAGTTTGCAGGATATGTTTACGCAAGCCTTTGCTAATGAAGGCAATAGACTTAATCAGCTCGTATTGTTAATGCCCCAGGGTCAACAGGAACAGTTATCTGAATTAATCAATCGAGAAGATGGGATAACCAAGCTCAACATCATACGTGCTGATCAAAAAAATTTCACATACACCGCGATTAGCGCTGAAGTTGAAAAAGTACTGGCGATTGCTGATTTGTATAAATTTGCAAAGAATTTTCTTCCAACCTTGCTATTATCCAAAAATGCTATTCGTTATTACGCTGATATCGCAGAACAATACGCCGCTTCCCGATTGCGGAGGTTATCTAGACCGCAACAATGGTTACATACTCTTTGTTTTATTTATCACCGTTATCAACAGATCATAGATAATTTAATCACCAGTTTTATGTACCATACTAGGGCTATTGCAGTTGATGCGAAGGCTTATGCAGAAAAAGCAAAAGCTGAGTACCATTCTGGTTTGATTGTTGATTTACCTAAGCTGGCCAAGTTTCTTAAGTGGTTCCCAAACCGTAAAAAAGGACTGAACCACGATGAATTAAATCAAGCGGCCTATAAGATCTTGCCAGAAGAGCAGTTTCCAGCGTTGGCGCAATTTTTACAGGGTAGCACATTCGATACAAAAGCAGCCATGCGTGAATTTTATTTAAAATCGTCACGTTTATTTGCACTTTATTTGAGGCCAATTCTATTGGCGGTACCATTTGTATTTTACAAGAAAGATAGTGATATCATGGAGTTCATTGATTTACTGAAAGTGCACTATGGTAGCGGAAAAGGCCCATGTACGTTTAAATTACCGCAAGGTTTGGAAGACACCATATCCAAGACACAGCTTCCTTATTTGAAAAAAGATCCTGATGATGCACAAATAGACCCTCATTTATTCGAGTTCTTTGTTTACCACAAAATGTATCGTCGCTTGGATAAAGGTCTGCTCTGTTGCAATGAAAGTGTTTCTTACTGCGACTTCGATCATGATTTGATTAGCGATGCCTTAGTCGATGATGTTGAAAAAATAGCCAATGAATTTGGTTATCCTAAAATCCCAGTTTATTGTGATGAACGTCTGGATGCAGCTCTCGTGACGTTAAATACCACGTGGGATAAAACTACAAAACGAATCAGTGGCGGTGAAAATGCCGCATTTCATATCAAAGAAATGAAAGCCGGTGAACAGGACTGGAGCTTGAGTTATGATAGCTTGGATAAACTGGATGATGCTTTTTTCAGAACCCTGGCTCAAGTAGAAATACCAGACATCATGATGTATATCGGCGATCGCATTAACATGTGGCGATCCTTTACCCACATGAAAACTCGGTACAATAAAAAAAAGACACCCATCGCCTTGGCCGTTAATGCATGTATTTTATCAGATGCCTTTGGTATTGGTATTGAGAAGATGGCTGAAATGTCTGATCTAAATTACAATTTAATGCGATCAACTCAAGAAGATTTTATACGCATAGAGACATTATGTTCGGCGAATGACATGGTAGGCAACCTGATTCATTCGCTGCCTATTTTCAAGCTATGGAATTTAATGGATGACAAATTGCTCGCCGATGCTGATGGGCAAAAATTACCAACCAGTGAAAGCACTATTCAATCAAGATATTCAAAAAAATATCTTGGAAAATCACCGGGGCTATCGATTTATACACTGATTGCAAACTTTGTTGCCGCCAATGCTAAAAATATTGGACTTAACGAATATGAAGGGCACTCTCTTTACGACGTTATTCAGGGTAATAAAACAGACATTAACATCGATATGGTGACTGGAGACAACCACTCTCTAAATAAACTCAATTTTGTTATATTGGATTCGGTCGATGTTGATTATGTACCGAGCATCAAGGACGTAAAGGAGGCGGCAAATAACTTGTATTCAGTCAAAACGCCTGATAATTATACTGGTGTTATTCGGTCACAGGGCGTTATCGATAAAAATCTGATTAAATCACAAAAACGAGATATCTTGCGGGTCTTACTTTCTTTGCTACTGCAAGAAAACACACAAACTAACATCGTTAGAAAATTAAACTCCCATGCGCGCTATGCCGGACTCAAAAAAGCACTGATTGAGTATAATACGATATTTAAAAGTACGCATGTGTTGAACTTGATTGATAATATGGGTCTGCGAAAAGCCATACGGACCGCTAGAAACCGAACAGAAGCCTACCACCAGCTCCAAGGGCTCATTAGAAAAATTTATCGCGGAGTTTTTAAGGGTAAAAAAATAGTAAACAATCAGGTCAGCGCGCATGCAGTAAGACTGGTTGCAAATTCTATCATCGCCTATAACGCTATTATTTTGAACACCGTATATGAAAGAATGCTCGCTGATGGGGTTAGCCAGGCAATTATTGATGAATTTGCCAGGATTTCACCTATTGCTTGGTCGCACATTGCATTCACTGGTAAGTACAATTTTAAAAAGAGCAATGGTGATATTGATGTGGATGCGATGGTCAATGAACTTGAAAAACATTTAAAACGGTACTTCTGGAAGGCCGCTTAACTCAGAACGCCCACTTTTGGGGGTTCTTCCACAGGACCCCCGTTAGACACACTAGTACCAGCCGTCTTGATACCGGTAATGGTGCTTGTGAGGTGGTGTATCTTGATGAATTTAATGTCATCAAAAAAGCCAATCCCGTTTTACGAAATTTTTATAAATTAACCAAGTGGATGGCTATCGTTTCATTGATAGGATTTCTGATACTCGTTGCCATGACGCCTTTTCAACCAAGATGAAAGAGGGCTAACGCAGCATGATAACGAGCAAGGCTACAAACCCAATCAACAATAATGCAAGTATGCCCATGCTTGAAAAACTTTTTGTCAAATTTTCACGACTAAATTGTTCGGGGCGCCCTTTAATATTGCGATAAATCACCCAAACGATCAAAGCGGCTCCGGCTAATCCTAGTACTTGATACAACGTTTCCATCTTAGTTTCCTCCTTCAAAGCTAAATGCATCTGAGAATAAATTATGAGGCAACGCACCACAGGCAATAAGCTTATCGCGTGTGTCATATACCATATCAAAAGGCCCACTAATAACAACTTGCCAGCCACTGAGGTCGGTTGCGTGCCTTGCTAGTACTAATGACGCTAATGTTGCCTTGCTAGTGTCTGATAATTGAGAAAAATATTGAAAATGACGAACATGGGTTTGCCAATGAGAGACTTTGTCATCCATGTACAAATCACTCTGAGAACGCGCGCCCCAAAATAGCTCGAACGTGCGTGGTTCCCCTTCCGCTAATAATTGTTCAATCATCGCTTTAACAGGAGCAAATCCTGTGCCGCCTGCAATAAATAGAATTGGTTTGTCGGGGCGTAAGTGGCCTAAATGGCATTCGCCTAAAGGCACACGAATAGTTACAAACCCTTGACGTTTAATCTCAGCAAGCAAGGATTGGTTATAAGGGTTGTCGCGACTATGGCGAATATGTAATTCATATTTATGCGAGCCTAAGGGTGCATTTGCAATGGAATAACTCAGAGCCTCTGTTCCCGACATAATTTGCAGATATTGCCCCGCCTGGTAATCAATGTATTCATCCGGCGCCAAAGTAACTTGTAAAATACTGTCTGTGAGAGGGGTTATCCCCTCGACTTGTGCTTGGATAAATTTATCGCTCATTTTAAATCCCCTAAGCCTAATTCTTTCCAATAGTCATTAACGCGCAATAAGACATCTGTATCCATTACAATGGGCTTTCCCCATTCCCGCGTGGTTTCTCCGGGCCATTTGCTCGTGGCATCCATGCCCATTTTGGAGCCCAAACCAGAAACAGGCGATGCGAAATCAAGGTAATCAATAGGCGTATTGTCGATCATTACCGTATCCCTTAGAGGGTCCATTCGTGTGGTCATCGCCCAGATTACGTCCTGCCAGTTGCGTGCATCAATGTCATCGTCACAGACAATAACAAATTTGGTATACATAAATTGTCGTAAAAACGACCATACTGCCATCATGATCCGTTTGGCATGGCCAGGGTATTGTTTTTTAATCGTAACAACTGCTAGTCGATACGAGCAGCCTTCTG
>CAXNER010000015.1:0-9883 GCA_964201315.1 Legionellaceae bacterium | reverse complement strand
TCTCCCCATTTAACGAATACAGCCTTTACTACACCTGGGAAACGGGCTCTCACATCTGTTGTGGTATTGCGATTTAACGTGATTCTACCGTTCAAATAGACATATTTCTTAATGATGCCAGGACCCGCCGTTTCGATTTTGATACCACCTTCTTTTGCAGCGTCTGCACTTAACTGTGTTCTGCCTTCATAAGAAGGAAACGTCCATTCGTATAGTTTGTCTTGATAAATGACTTTAATTTTTGCATCAAAGGAATGCGGCTCATTTATAACCTCGTTGCTCACCAAATAATCCCGCTCGGGTTTAAATGTAACGCTATTATGTTCACCATCCAAACGTACTAATTCCAGAGTTAAATTGACTTGTGTTGGTGGGATGGTCTTATCTTCAAATGCTACATAAGCGTGAAATTTAGGTGGCGAATTTGTTTCAAAAATAATAAGTTCAATAGAAAATCCATCTTTACGAAAGAGCCTACCCTTATGAGATCCTGGTTCTATATCTTGCCCATTCGCAGTAGTCTGGTTCCCATACGCGAAGTGCAGGCGTAAAGACAATCCCCATAAAGCACCCATAATTAGGATAGCAATGATAATGAGAAAATAATGGTATTTTTTCACGTTGTATTCCCTTACTAAGGTGTTAACTCGTACCTTGAGTTAATCACCGTGTGTTATTTTTCATTTTTCCACTCATTAGCAACCCTTGTATTTTAATAAGCGCTTTATGATAATCCGCATGTGCTCTTGTATAATGTTCTTCTTCACGACTGAGGTTTAGCATAGCATTGGAGAGAATAAGATAGGTATAGCGACCTTGCTGGAAACCGTCTTTAGCTAACTCTACCGTTTTTTTGGCATTTGGTAACATTCGTAGGCTAACTTTTTGTATCTCTTCCTTATTTTGCAAGCCATCTAAATAAGCTGCATACAACGTCGTATCTAAGTTTAATTTTAATAGATGTAAATTCTTAATCGTTTCATTGCGTTTTGCTTGGGCGGTGTAGATATTGCCTTGGTTCTGGTTATATAGAGGAATAGGCGCGTTAGCAGAAAGAACCAGTCCTTTCTCATCGTCTAGCTGAAAATGACGAAAACCTAATTGAAGATTTAAATCGGGCCAAACTTGTTTTTGAGCTGCCGTGATGTGTGAGCCCATGGCCTTAATGAGAGCCATTTGTGCTCTAATAAGATTACTATTGACCACTTTCTTTTTGATTGTTGACCAGTTATCAAGGTGGTGGGTTAAGCCCTCTTCATTCAAGATGCTTTTTTTAAGATGAGGCATACCAATTAAATTGGCGAGTGTTATCTTGGTTTTTAATTCATTCCTTCTGGCTCTGTCAAACACAATAATTGCTTCATCAAGAGCAATTTCTGCCAACTTTAAATCCACTTCCGAATTAGCACCTATATCAAGTCGCTTTTGAATGCTTGCAACCACCTCTTCGTTTACACCTACAAGACGTTTAGCGGCTTTTGTCCAATACTGAGCATAAAAAGCATCAATATAGGTTTGCCCCACATCGATGTATAAAGATGACCGAGTGGCTTCCAGTTTTAAACAGGCAGCAAAATACTCCATTTTAGCGGCCACGCCCTGGTAATATAACCGGTTCCCTAAAGGGATAGGTTGAGAGATTGAAATGGTTGTTTCTGTACCTGTATAACCCGACTCTAACGTTGATGGGATGCCAATATTTTCAGCCTGTATGGCCACAGTAGGGTTTGGATATAATTTCGATTGTACAAATTGACCTTTCGCCTGTTCAATAGTCGTTTGTTGTGCCTGAAAGGAAGGATTATTTTGATAAGCGATGTTTAAAGCTTGTTGAAAGGTCAATATATTGGCGGCATAGACCAGATGGGTTAAAGTATCGATGATGAGTAAAGCAATGAAACAGTATTTGCCTCGCATTAAAACAATCCCTTGGCTAGTTGATTCTTCTTCGCCTGTTTATAGTAGCATCTCACCTTTGAAGGGTAATCCTTGACAGCACTATTTTTTGGTTAGATTATACTTAAACACTTATTTAAGTATTAAATCATGTGAAGCCTCTTTCAGACAATACTTTAGCAACAATAACAGCTATTTTACATTTGATGGGTGAGGTCAACCGACTCAAGCTATTGCTTGCATGCCTTGATAAACCCCAATCTGTGACCGACTTAGCGCAGCAATTACAACTTTCTGTTCCCCTGGTTAGTCATCATTTACGCCTGCTTCGTTCGGCACGATTATTATGTGCAAAACGGGATGGCAAACATATTTTTTATGAAATTGCGGATGAGCATGTTCGCAATATTTTAAACGACATAATAAGTCATTTTACTGAAGAAACAGTGGCGCACGATGAGAATTTGTAATTCAATTTTTATCGAGCATTGTCATTAGGGCGATCATGACCAAAATGGAAAATCACATGAATGAACCAATCACGATAACCACCTTGAGTGTTGCGGGTTTGGATTGCCCTGCAGAAGAAAAACTGATTCGCCAGCGGCTCCAAGCTACCCCTGAAATTGAAAAAATGGATTTCAATTTTTTGACTCAAGAAGTAACGATTCATCATCGCCTCCCGCAAAGTGAGGTCCTACAAAAAAATATTGAATCCCTTGGCATGAGTGTCGCTGTCAAAGAAAGCGCGTCCCAACGCCCACAAAACATGAAAGACAACCAACCCTCTTGGTGGCTCATTGGCTTTGGAGGAGCATTAGCTCTCACCGCAGAACTGGTAGCCGTTGCCTTATCAACCGAGCAATCACCTTGGGTATTAGGGCTTGCCTTGGCTGCCATGATATCCAGTGGTCTGCCAACCTTTAAAAAGGGATGGTTGGCCCTTCGCACTAAAACCATGAATATCAATAGTTTGATGATGATTGCCATTATTGGGGCAATCTTAATTGGTGAATGGCCGGAGGCAGCCATGGTCACCGTATTATTTGCATTAGCGGAACGCATTGAACGCTATTCACTGGACAAAGCAAGGCTTGCAATTCAAAAGCTAATGGAGGTTGCTCCAGACGAAGCAACTGTCCAAATAGAAGATAGCAACTGGCAAAAAATATCGGTAAGTCAGGTAGCGATTGGGAGTATTGTTTGGGTCAAACCCGGTGAACGTATCCCGCTTGATGGAGAAATCATTAGTGGAGAAAGTTCGGTTAACCAGGCCCCCATTACGGGTGAGTCTATGCCGATTACCAAACAACCAGGTGATCTGGTGTACGCAGGCACACTCAATGAACGCGGCTCTTTTAAATTTAAGGTTACTAAAGCATCAGGTGATACTCTACTTGCAAGAATTGGCAAAACCGTTGAGCAAGCCCAAGCACAACGTGCACCGACCCAACGATTTGTTGACCAATTTGCTAAATACTATACCCCTTTTATGGTCTTATTTGCTTTGGCCATTGCCATTATGCCGCCATTAGTTTGGGGCGAGCCCTTTTATTTATGGGTTTATAAAGCATTAACCCTGCTCGTCATCGCCTGCCCATGTGCTTTGGTTATTTCTACGCCCGTAACCGTGGTTAGTGGCCTTACCGCGGCAGCAAAACATGGCCTTCTTATTAAAGGAGGCACTTACTTAGAAAATGGCAGACATTTAAAAATGATTGCTTTGGATAAAACCGGAACATTAACCGAAGGCAAGCCCGTTGTTACTGATTTCATTGTCTTTGATGAGCCGCAAAAGAATTATTTTCTGCAGCTGGCAGCCAGTTTAGATAGCCATTCTGAACATCCAGTCGCCCAAGCACTGATTACTTATTGGCAAGAAAAGCAACCTGGCAAGTCCCTATTGCCAATTAGTATTTTTGAAGCACTTCCTGGACGTGGTGTCATGGGTACTGTCAAAGGCGAGCCGCATTATGTGGGGAATCACCAGCTCGCGGAAGACAATCAGGTATGCAACCTAAATATTGAAAAACAATTAAAAATCCTTGAGCAACAAGGGAAAACCACGGTTATTTTAAGCAACACAAAGCAAGTGCTGGCCATTTTTGCAGTTGCTGACACCGTGCGTGAAACCAGCCAATTGGCTGTAAGTGCCTTACATCAACGTGGGATTAAAACGTGTATCTTAACAGGAGATAATCCAATAACGGCCAATGCCATTGCAGAGTTGGTTGGTATTGACGAAGTACAAGCCAACGTGCTGCCAGAAGAAAAACTTCGCGCCATCGATGACTTGATTGCACGTTATCATTCCGTGGGAATGGTAGGCGATGGTATCAATGATGCCCCAGCCCTTGCCAAAGCCACTGTAGGCTTTGCAATGGGGAATGGGACAGATACGGCTTTAGAAACAGCTGATGTGGCTTTAATGAATAATAATTTACTTAAACTGCCCTTCTTCATTGATTTAAGCCGCAAAACCATGCAAGTGCTACGTCAAAATATTAGCCTATCTATTGCGATTAAAATCATCTTTTTTGCGCTGGCTCTTGCAGGAGTTGCAACACTGTGGATGGCCGTTTTTGCTGATATGGGAGCCAGCCTTATTGTGGTTGCGAATGGGTTGCGATTATTAACGTTTCACGATTTAACGCAGTCAAAATAAGATAACCATAAGAGTGCCCCATTTCAAATTCGCTGGAAAAGAAAATAAATAAAATGTTGTTCATTCCCTTTAGGGGTGAGATGCGTTTCAGATTGACTTTCTAATAAAACAAAGTCATCTCCTAGTTCATGCTGTATGGATAAGCCGTCGTATTGCACGATATCTAAACCGCTGCATTTCTTTGGGCCAATGTTGCGATGATTGCATAACCACCTGAAGGCAAGGTATTTTTAAGCGCTTTAACATAAAGATCCCTGGATTTTTTGTCTATTAAAAAATGAAAAACGGCTCGATCATGCCAAATGTCATAGGGGTGTAATGGGACAAACTCAGTAATGTCTTTTACATACCATTCAATCCTAGCGGCTTTATCAGCAAGTCTTTTTTTAGCGTGCAAAATGGCTTTATCAGAAATATCCAGCACCGCAATATTGGAGTAACCCAGATCTAGTAGGAAATCAGCGAGCACAGAGGCTCCGCCACCAACATCTATGATTTTAGCGTTATCATTCCTAATCCTCTGGATTATATTTAATGACATAGCTGGTTTTTTTTGGAACCAGCTTACATCTTGTGGACTATTTTTGTGTAAATATTATCCCAATGCTCTTGATTATGTTTTGTGCTCATTTAGACATTGCATTAGGTTAGTTCATCAAATTTCTGGTTTCACAATAACTGGACAACGTTGCAACGTCTATCGGTTTTTTTTGATAGATACACTAGAAGATATTTTCGCTAGAGCAGAGCCACCAAGTCTCGAGATGAAACGTATATAAATTAACTCGCTGACCAATTCGACAAGTGTCTGTGTGACAATGATGGCAGGCAGCACTGGAATGGATCCTGGTACCACGAAAGCAAGTGGTAAGACCACAAGAGAGTTTCGAGTCGCAGCACTAAACGCAATTGCGCGACTAGCCAACACATCAAGCCGGAATAGCCGTCCAACGCCCCACCCAAGCAAGGGTGCGAAAATCGCAAAAGCAATATAGAGTGGAATTACTTGTAAAGCCACGCTAATTGCCGGCTCAATCTGCGGCAGCACAGACGCTATAACAATAAAGAGAACGAAAGCTGTGGCCGGTACTGGCAGCAATCCAAGTACTGTAGACACATGCTTGCCGATTTTACTCCTGGTTGCCCACACTTGTACCAGAGCAGCGAGCATGAGGGGTGCAACAATCAACCATATGAATGCCTGCACAAACGGTCCGAGCTTAACAAGCCCGACAGCAGCTTCCCCTAGGAAAAATCCAAGATAAATGGGTAGCAACAGTATTTGAACGATCAGAAGTGCTGGTGTGGCCGCCAGCAAAAGACGAGCGTCGGCACCGCCGAGATTGGAAAAGGTTACAACATAATCAATACACGGCGTCAGCAGCACCAAAAGCACACCCAGTCGCACCATAGAATCGACAGGCAGAAGCTGAGTGAGAACAGCCACAAGCAGCGGCACTACAACGAAATTAATGGTGAGTAGCGCTGCAAGAAAGCGAACACGGGTGAAAGCACTCATCATCTCTGAAAGTGGAACCTGCAGAAACGTTACGAAGAGCATCAGCGCTAAAGACCAATTGATGCCCGTTGCCAGCACCGTCGTACCCGGCACCAATAGAGCGATGACAGTCGCCATCACGACTGCGCCAAAATAAATGATGATTTGCCACCGCTCCAATATATCCCTAAGATTGTGCATGCTCACCTTTATAATAAAATGGAAAGACCAAACGTTACTGTGTTTTGATTGACAGGCTCGCCTGAACTCATCTGAATGAATTTAAACTGCCCATAATCCTGCTCATGCTCATATTCTACGAATATATTTAAGCCGGGGATTAATCGATAGTAAGGTCTCAGAATATAGCGCATCTGATTCAAACCACTACCAATTGCCGCTCGATCCACTGTTTTTGAAGCCAGAATACTGCGAGCGCCAGCTCTTATAAAAAAATTATTGGTAATTTGCGTATCACGCGAAAGCTCAATGTCCAATTTAACACTACCCGAATGGTAATAACCCCTGACATTGGTATCAATAAAATAAGGCGTCAACCCCTCTATACCAATACCTGGTTGCCAATAAGGCTTATTTGCAGGACGATTAAAGTAATTAACACCACCCTTGACGGCCCAGAATTGATTAATGAGATGCCAATAAAAAATATCGATGTCAGCGTTGTCTACTGTTCCTTTCGTTACTTCTGCATCATTTGTAAATAATTCAAGCTTGTTATAGTCTGCTCCATAAAGCCCCTTGTAAGTTAGTCGTTGCGTATTATTAAATGGATCCGCACCTATATCTAAAAAAGTTGCGCGCCATAAGCCCATTGGATGCGCCATAGGGTGTTTCACAAGAGAAGCATCAATTGGCCTAACTTCATCGACTCTGACAATGGGCCTATTATAATAAAGCGTTTGTTTAACAATGTGCTGCGGTTTTGCGGTACCTTTTGTAATTTCTATCAATGTCGTGTATTGAAATACGCGCGACATACCTGTCATCATATGATAGAGAAGATGACAATGAAAAAGCCATTGTCCACTCGCATCAGTATCAAGATCAGCTGTAACCGTCGCACCGGGTGGGATATCAAGCGTATGCAACAAAGGATCATAGCTTCCATGCCCATTACGCAAAATAAACCAGTGACCGTGGATATGCATAGGATGACGCATCATGGATGGATTAGTAAAAATAAAGCGGTAGCGTTTATTTGGCTCTAAAGGGATGGGATGCGCTTTATATTCCGGCACTCCATTGATAAACCAAATGAAGCGATCCATATAGCCAAACAACTCCATTTTTATAACCCCATCGACTGGTTTGTTGGGATCATTGGTGATAACCGCTGCCGTTAAATATTGATATTTCGTCCCTATCGTTTTTTGAACAGAAGTGGCTGTGGAAATGCTATCTCCGATAATGCTCGGTTCGGTCGGCATACTCATGCTCATCGAGTGATCCATGGGCATATCATCCATCTTCATATTCGGAGCCATTTTCATTGCATCAGGCATCGACGCCTGCATGGAATGGTGACTCTTACCCATAGGCATGGCATTTTGCATCATCCCGTCCATCATTAGCGACATCATCTCCCTCATCACCGGTAAGGGCTCAGGAAATGGAGAAACGTGCTGATAATTGACTAACTGGTGCGTGTTCGTTACTAAAGCACCTAAAGCAGCCCCCAAGGTATCAATTGATTCAGCATAAATAATATAAGGAGAGTTTTTTCGGATTTTGACCAGCACATCGTAAGTTTCGCCAGGAGCTATTTTGAAATCAGCTACAGCATAAGGCGTTACATCATTACCTTGTACATGCACCACCTGCATGGTGGTTCCGGGTATTTTAACATGAAAAATAGTACTCCCACCTGCCCCGATAAAACGTAACCGCACGACATCGCCAATATTAACAAGGGCGGTCCACGGACTTGATTTTGGCTGGCCATTCAGTAAAAAAGCATCATAGGCAACATCACTAATATCATAAATACTCATGCGCATTTGCTGCATCATTTTATAATCATCTATTATTTTTTTGCGTTCCTCGGTAGATGCTTTTCGGTAATCATGAACAAATTTGACAAGCGATGGCTGCAATGGAAACCGCGGTGAGTAGTAATCACCTTCTTTTTTAAGATTAACAAGAATTTGGTCGGGATGCGTGTTGCTCCAATCGGATAAGACAACTACATGATCTTTAGTATAATGATACGATGGGAGTTTCGGGGGATCGATTAAAAAAGCGCCATATAAACCTTGTTGTTCTTGAAGTACCGCATGAGCATGATACCAATACGTACCTGATTGATATAGAGTAAATTGATAATGAAAAACGCCACCAGGCGGAATACCTCGTTGCGTAATACCTAGAACCCCATCCATTTGCCAAGGAAGTATTATTCCATGCCAATGGATAGCTGTTTCCTTATCCAAATGATTGTAAACATGAATGGTAACATGATCTCCTTTTTTAAAATGGAGCGTTGGAGCTGGGATCTGTTCATTTACAGCGATAGCTTTGCGAGCCTTCCCAGCAAAATAAACCGTTTTATATCCTACGACTAAATTAACAACGTGCTCTGTTGCGAAGACATTGGAAATACCGAAGCTCATAGTGATCATTATAAGATAAATAAATGTTTTTTTTATCCTATCGATAATTCTTTGCATACAATTACTTTTATCCCATAACCAACGCCACAAAGGCTAAGCCTACCATCATCAAATCCTCAACAAGAGTGATACTTGAAAGAGGAACATTAAGTATTGTGCCGAGACACGCACATTGTATCGTTTGTTTTTTCAGTAAACTATTGATCACTCCAACACTTGAAAACCCCATAATAATAATGGTTAAACATTGTGTAGTGACAGGCAGCCAGGTCTTTAAATATAAGATGCCTAAACTTAACTCCAAAAATGGATAAATAAATCCATACGTATACCAACGCCGTGCCAATAAATCGTAACTAGCATACCCCTCTGCAAAACCGCGAATATCCAAAAATTTGAACGCTGAGAAAATCAAGAAAAAACCAGCCATAAACTGATTCATCCAACCCTGCCAATTTATCCCTCGTGCGTGAACATTGTTAAGAGAAGCAACGCCGATAATATAGATTGCAATTAAAAAGATAGGGTAATAAGCCAATAATCCGTTTTCGCTTTTTACACTTGCATGAAGAACTGGCGTATCTGTCTGTTTGCTCATAGGCTGCAAATGGTAACTCCCAGCCAATGAGATGAGGGTGTTAAGTTCGTTGAGTTGTGGCGGTTTATCACTCTCAATTTGAAGTGCCGGTGGGTTAAGGGTTACCTCAATAACTTTAATATGTGATGACAAAACAGACTTAATCTTTTCGATACAAGATGCGCAATGCATCCCTTCAATATGGTAGGTAAATCTCATGAGCAACCCCTATTAGAATTATCCTTATCCGCTCAAAATATTAAACGAAACAGACTAGGTAATATACAAAAGAAATGAGACTAATCCGAAATATTGGCCTGGATACCTCGAACTCTAGTTTATTTATGGTGATGCCGATGATGAATGTCTGGATAATGGGGATGTGAATGCGTAAGTGGTGCATGATGATGGTGATGATCATGAGGCTCTTCCACATCCAAATGAGCGTCATGTAGATGTTGATGATGCTCATCATGAATGTGACCATGGTTGTGGGAAAGTGGCTCATGCATATGTTCATGCTCATGATGTTCGGTGAGATGCAGCCATACGCCCATCCCCATTAGTAGTGCTGCAACCCAAAATACCGCTGATGATGTATCATGAAAAAATATAAT
>CAXNER010000014.1:0-9896 GCA_964201315.1 Legionellaceae bacterium | reverse complement strand
ACTCTTCGCGTAATGTTTTCTGCGAAAAGAAACCGTGTGAATGCGCGCAGGTCGTGACACCATTTGGGTAAGATTATTCGCGATTTGATTCGCCCCACCGTTATGCCAAAGGCCGGATTGATTACCAGAGTTCGATGCAGTCGATGCGTTGATGAACTGTTGCTGTGCTGGACTTAACGGCGTTTCTTCTCTTTTTAATTGGGCGGTCTCTTGTAATCTTTGAGAAAGATCAAGCGTTTCCTTATCATGTGCCTCACGCATATCTTTCATCGATTGAGTGAGTTGACTCAGTTGCGTTTTGAGCGACTCCAGTTCGCCCTGTTGGGCAGTCATGGCACTATCAGCATTGGCTTCTGTAAACGATTCATCAATGATGCCCGTTAAATCGTTAGCTTGATTCAGAGCCGCATGCTTTTTAGGCTTGGCGTCCGCTAACAATCCCACTACGATCATGGACAATATTAGAAGCCCACCTCCGATCAAACTCATCATTCGCATTTGGCGTGATTTAATCAGGCGATTGAGTTGAATATTAGCCATGAGCGACCTCACGTACCCGATATAGGATGGCGGTTTGGTGGGGTTTCAAAATGGGCTGAGACAACTTCATGGCTGTGACGTTGTCGCCTTCGAACCATTCAGGCAATAGGTTAAGTGGTTTGGAGCTGCTGTTGTAGACTTCAAGCCGCTCGGCCTTAACGCCAACGCCCGCCCAAATTTCTTTGGGAACTAAAGAAAGCCCCGCACCCATCCGCTCTGCACGTCCAAAAGGGTGGCTGATCGTCATGCCAGGCATAGGCTCGTGGCGTTCCATGTGATTGATAATTTCGAGCATTGCGTTTTGATGCGGGTCTTGCATTATTTTTGGACTCGCATCAATAGATGTCTTTGTGGTGTTGGAAGCCACAGCTATTTTCGGTGCCAGAAGCTCAACTGTCTTGCCTAACCCTTCCTCACCCGTAACAGTCACTGAAAAATGACGCCCAGATTCGGTAGTCAAAAATAACGTAAATGGACTTGATTGGGCCGTTAACATCACATAAACGCTACCATCTTGTTCATCGCGTTTAATGCCCATAGCGGTTTCAGGAAATATAGCCTCAACAATTTTGTCGTTTTTAACGACCAGTCGGTTGTAGTTGGACTGGCTTAAATTGAGCGCCACGTCACTATTATCATGAACGGCAATAGAGGTTTGGCTCATCGCACTTGTTGCCAACAATGCCAATACACTGCCCATAATGATTTTACGCATGTTCCCACTCCTTCACTTTTACGAAACTTAAAATTGATAAACGTCCGAATCGATAGCGATACGTCAGTTCATAGCTGGTCCGTGCGGACTTCAGATCCCGGCTCCCAACAAAGCGATTGAGTACGCCCGTGACAGTAGCTTTCAGTGCGCGCGGATCTAATTGCATGTCGGTGATAATAAAATCACTGGATATTTTGTTTTTTTGAACAACAGCCGCCTCATGCGCAAGGATTGATTGCATCGCTCCATAACGACTGCCATCAACAAACATCAGTAAGCGTTTGTGAGTTGATGCCACCGTTTCTGGCGTGACATTCAGACGTGAATAAATAAAATTCTCGCTCATCATGCTCAAGTATTTTGGTGAAACAGCTGAATCTGAATTTGCAAAGCCAGTACCACCTTCAAAGGGTGTTACAAGCGTGCGTTGATGCAGGCTTGTGTACCAAACCAATGCCACCAACAAAAGATTTGCAGCTAGTAAGCCAAACACCAGTGCCACCATCAGGTTAAATCGTGCGGACAGCTGGCTTAATCGATTTTGATAAACACTAAAGTCCATAAATACACCTCTATGCGACCCACACCCGGAGGTGTGAAGCGGGTAATTTAGGTAAAAAAAACGTTGTGATGGCATTAGGCAAATGCCAATAAGCCAACACCAAAAGGACACGAGGGCTACCACCTTTTTTTAATTGACGCAGTGCCGCAACTAAGCCAAGCCCAAGAATGGCGACCATCATTTTCTGGTTACACAGTGCCAACAATCCAAAGCACGTGACTGCCACTACCAACTCATCCAAGGTCAAACTTAAATAGCGCTTGGGCTTATCCAGATCAGTTAGAAACCGATACAACACTGCGTCATTCATAAGTACCTCCTTTGTTTAAAACACAAACGTTTTAAGCAGAAACGCCGGAATAAACGCCACACCGGCCACGCCTAAAAAGACCATCGGATTTTTGCTTTTCACGGCCATTGCCGTGGCCAACATAATGTCCACCAAGATAAAAACTTTCCAAAATTTCGAGCTGCTTCCCAATGAATCAGCGATGTCTCCTTCTAAAGCGCGACCTAATAAATCCGTCGCAAAAGCTGATTTTGCTATCAATACCAAGGGTAAAACTGTCGCACCGTATTTCACGGCTTCCGCACATTTTTTAATCATTCTCATCGCTTTTCTCCGCTTTTAGGTAAAAAAATCCCCTGAGCCAGTGATTTGACTCATTTTTAATCAAATTTGTTGTTCTACTTAGAAAATACCAACCAGTGCTTTCACTAATCCTGACTTAAGCGCTAGAAAAACCTTGCATCATGCTCTCCTTATTGTGTTTGTTAACGGAATCCGTTACACCGAGGCGGCCATAAGTTTTAATTCAAGTTCTTGCATTTTTTTACGTGCACCAGTTAAAACGACCTCAATATTCTCGCGCACTGACACGTTTGCTAAATCAAATAACCGCTGAAAATGATTGACTTCGGCTTGAGCTTCGTTGAACCTTGCTTGCAACATAATCAAGGGGCCATCTAATTTTTTTTGTGCCGCAAGGATCATCTCTGCTGGCGTTTGCCATTCCCCGCGACAAATAACCGTACGCATTGCATTTAATTTTCGACCAAAATCTTGGCCTGAGCCCTTGAAATGGCGCGGATTGAGAAGACAATATTCAACTTCCCCCGCTGAAACACAAAAACCCTGCTGACCTACCGTTTGCACCAGCGACTCGAGGCGTTCACGCTGATAGGGCGTCAGTGCTGCCCCAATAACCGCGTCTTCTGGCGCTGCCGGGTTAATAAAACCTAATGCCGAGGGAGGGGTGTGTGATTGTTTTTTTTGATTAGAAAAAGCAGCGGCTTGTTTAGCATCGCTTGCTGCTGCTTTTATTATTTTATTTTCTGTATATTTAATATTATTATTATTTATTACTGTCGGCTTTTCCGGTCCCGGGAAATCCGTCTCCGGCAAGTCCGTGCCCTGAAAATCCGTTTCCGGAATGTCAGTGTTCGGTACAATGCTATGCATGGTTTGAGGTAATTCGTGAATAATATATTCAAGGGCATTATACTTGCCCGTCACCGCATCGCGACGCTGCTCTTTAATGATGTACCCTGCTTGTGCCAATTCATTTAACAAACCACGCACCGAATCACGACCATTGGTAGCCCTATTTTTTAAATCATGGACGTTTACGCACCACTCTGAAGGCAAACTCATCAAGTACGAATGCAGACCTTTTGCTCCCCACGATAAACTTGATTGTTTTAAGCAGGTTTTATCGAGAACAAGGAAGTTGTTTTCTTTTTTCTGGACTCGAAGTACTGTCATCTTTAACCCCAAATATAAAATTTTGTGTTTTAGCTTTAATTGCAGTGCGTTTCACGCTGTCTAGTCCCTTAAGTAAGCAAGCAAGTTACTTATTCAGATGACGCTTTAATCAATGATCCATCGTTATTCTTTTGTTTTTATGTTATATTTGAATTAAATAAGAATTTATTTATTTAAATACGTGATAATATTATCACGTAAAGTGATTATGTCAATGGTTTATTAACTATTTCAAATAGGAACACGATACGACATGGATAATATTAAAAAATTGATTGGGCAGCGGATTCAGGTTGAAAGAAAGGCGAAGGGATTAACTCAAGCAAAGCTTGCTGAGCTAGCCGGTGGGCTCAAGCAGCCCCGAGTTAATAATTGGGAGCAGGGCATTCGAACGCCTGGGCCTGAGGAAATCAAACAATTGGCTAAGGTACTTGAGGTTTCCCCTGCTTTTTTGATGTGTCTCACCGATCGCAAACAACCGCACCCTTCGGATACAAATTATGTTGGGGCATTAATACCGTTGTTGCATTCTGAGCAACTTGATAATCCACAACATTGGATTCAGTCCATAAAAGAGGGGGAATACGACGGTGAAGTAACATTTATACCGATTACTATAGAGCTTGCTAAAATGATAGGTGAAAATGCTTTTGCGCTGAAAATGGAAGATGAAAGCATGGAGCCTGAGTTAAGACCATTTGATGTCCTAATCATTAATCCGGATGCGACGCCAAAGCCAGGCAATTTTGTTGTGGTAAAGAGCGACGACAATCCTGAAGTGATTATTCGTCGTTATAAACAATTATCCATTTCTAAGTCTACGCAGCAATTTGAGTTGCTTGCTACTAATAAAAATTGGCCAGATATTCAAAGCCATGAACTTGTTGGGTGTAAGATTTTAGGTACGGTTTTTAATTTAAGTAGGCAGATAGCATAAATTATTCATTTTTCAAGCTCGTCAATAAGATACCAGAGTTTTATTAATGCCTGGTTTCTAGCTCTAAATGATGCAAAGGTGCTTTGTTTTTCGCTATCTGTAACATGGCTTGCAAAAACGATTCGGCGATTTCCCTTTTCAATGTATCCAACAAACCAACCGTGCTGCATGTCTGTTTTATTGCCGTCTTTGTCAATCTGTTTGCCGTTACCTGTTTTGCCATAGAGCTTCCAACCACCAGCCATCTCTTGAATGAACATAATTCTTTTGGTTTTATCGTAACTTGCCTGGCTTACAGGAAGTTTCTGCTCTACTACTTTTTGAAGAAATTCCGTTTGCCCATCAGGTGATATTTTAAGTGAACTCGAAATCCAGGCAGTGGTTAGCCCACCAGAGAGGTCCATATTCCCATAGGAAAACTTTGATACATAACTCTGAAATTTTTCCATACCAAGCTTGGTTGTTAAAATTCGTGAGTACCACAAGCAGCTATCTCGCATCCAGGTTCTAGGGTTGTGATCACCCTTGCATACATTGATATAAGGATCTGCTCCCTCGGGCAGTGACCAAGATGGATTGCTTTCGCTCTTCAGGATACCAGAATCAAATCCTATTAAACTTAATGGGATTTTAAATGTAGATTCTGGTGCGTACTTTGTCTCGCAATCACCTTCGTTTTTTAAAATTTTGCGATTTTCCTTGGCTATAAAGCACTGCTGGCTTGCCCATGCCTGGCTTGTGCATAAAACGATAGAGCACAAAAATAAAATGACTTTTTTCATAATTTACCTATTTCTTGATTAACCCAACTAACCTTACTGGCGCTTCCGTTCCATCTTTTACTTTAATTTCTTCATAAACCAAAGCACCAAGTCATCATCGAGTGGATAGCTGTTTCCGGGGATAGTTGGCTGGTAATTGTAAGTAACGCCTCTGCCATCAGGTACATAGCCGCGTTTGACATAAAGTCTTTGAGCGCTACCATAGCCACCATCGTGACCCGCATAAAGTCCTACACCAATACCAACAATGTCACTTTTAGTTGCCGCTTCTTTTTCTGCAATATCGAGGAGCATTGAACCCACTACTACCTTCCGAAAATGTGGCAGCTCGTTCAAATCCATGACTTCGGGTATGTGGTCGCTCGCGAATGATTCGTATTGTGATTGCCATTTCAAGGTTACGTAACCGGCAAATTGATCATGGACAAACGCTACCCAAATTAATCGCTCACCAGCCTCTGCTTCTTTCAAATATTCTTCAAAAACACTTGCCGATTTATTCCAACCGATCTGGCTAAAAGCAGAAACAATAGTGGAAATGTCATCAAACGAGAGAAATTTATAAGTTGTAAAGCACTTCTCCATCACGAAATTGATGAGTTCTTCACCACGAATTTGCACCGTTTGTTGTTTTGTAACTTGAAATTCTTTTGCTTCAAAAAATGGTCTTGCTGTAATGCTGACTTCCGCATAGACTCGAGAAATTGATTTATCTACTGCTTCTTTCTCAATCTCATGGATGAGTGCACTGCCAATACCAGAACCTTGAAACTCGTGATGGACATAAAAGCAATCGATATGGCCATTTGGCTCAAATTCTGCAAAGCCCACTATTTTATCGTCTATTAGCGCAACAAACGGTTTAATTTTTTCTAATTTTTCTTGCCACCCACTATAGTCTTGTACTGAAGACCATGGAGCCCAAGCATCAAGCTGTTCTTTAGTGTAATCTTTAGCATTCACAGTATGTATAGTGTTGTAATAAATTTGGCTTAAAAATTTTGCATCACCATCTTGATAACGCCGCACTTGAATTTTATCGTTCATAACACTTTACCTACAGGAACATCGTTTGGATCAGATTCATGGCCTTCAGGATCATCAAATGGCATGTCTACGTAACTATTTTTGAGATAAAATCTTAAACTGCTTTGCCTAGATTCAGCATGCATACTTTTAACACCTAAACTTTTCAACCATTTTTCAATTAAGACCAAAAACGTACTTCCAGCATTCTGGCTACGCTTACCTTCATCAACGGCGATAATCCGTATCGCGGCCCTCTTATCAGACCAAAATTGAATATGGGCGTAACCAATAATTTCTGTGCCTTGATATAAAATAAGATGAGCATGCTCGCAGTGATCAAACGTCCATGTGTATGGATCATCTATGCCATACGGACCAAAGAAATAGGTATCGCGAAAATGCTTAACAGCAGCCCATTCTAGTGGTGTGAGTGCCTTTACAACTCGTAAGCCATTAAATCCTGTTTTAGAATGAATATTCTTTACAAATGCATCTTTACCGAAAACATACTGGTAAATATCATTTGGATAACGCAAGGCTAAATCTTGTTTTAGCGTTGCATAATGTTCCCTGTCATCCGTATGCTCTCGCATCCAATTGCGAAATAGTAAGTGTCCATCGATCTCAGCGCTGGTTTGTTCAAATATGTGGACATTGAATCCCTTTTTTTGAAAATATCTGCGAAAAAGCATTCCATATTCGCCTTTTGCCTCATAACCAAGAGCTTCCATCACTCTTACGTTTTGGTCTAGAGCTAGAATATCTCGAACTACCGGTACTATATCTATAATCGGTTTTGCCGCCAATCCTGGCACCGATGTCGAACCAACATGGTGAATAGCAATGCAGTTATTACCCAGTGCTTCTTTAATTTTGGCTGCCTCAGATTCAAAAATATTTGGCCAATTAGGATCATAAGGTACGACTTCAATACGATCTGTTTTTTGCATGAAATTTAACTCTGATAAAATATGTTCAATTAATTCAAGGATACCAGCACATTGATTGGGGCGATTTTTAGGATCTGATCTTTTAAGACAATCAAGCAACGCTAATAGATTCAATAGTTGTATGGTCATGTGCCAATTTTTAGGTAAGGTAACGCCACCACTGGCCAATCCATTGAGGAATGCATTTTGAAATTCAGATGGCATTTTATGGGCGTACCTAAGCATGTTGGCAATATCGTGTAACACTGAATTTGAAAAAGAAAATTCCCAATCTAAAATAGCGGTAATTTTCCAGATGCCCTCAATTTGATCAACAAGAATATTTGTAGGATCGAAATCTGCATGAACCAGATGTTTTTCATAATGATTGGGAAACAAGTGATTATATTTTTCAAAGTATACAGTGATTTCTGAAATGGTAACTGAATCGAGCGCTGAAATGACATTGGGATGATGCAAACATTCTTTTGCAAAAGTTGAAGCAAAGCAATCTGTTAGTTCATTTGTAATGCTAAGATTTTTATCAAAAAAACCACTTTTATCAAATTCATACTTGGTTATATTTGAAAGAACAATGCCAACTTGATACATTATTGCGCTGATATCATGAAAAGCATCACCCATCAAATGATCTCGAAGCGATATGCCAGGCATAAACTCTGTAATGGCAAAATGATACCCTTCAAGTTCGCCGATATAATGCGTCAGCGGTATCGGAACAGTTTGTTTTAATAACGCCGCCAGTTTTTGTTCACGGTAAGCAGCATCTTTGTCGCGCAAATAAACACGCAAAATCAAAGGATTTTTTTCATCTTCCAGCAGCATTTTAATATTGAGGTTAGCACATCCACCAGGTATCAACTCATACGAAATAAGCTTTTTATCGGGATAGGCAAGCCGTACCATTTTTTCAACCATGCCTTCTGGTAGTTGGTATGTGACGCTTGTTTTTTCCCAATCAGCTTTAAACATTTTAAACCTTAGTATTTATACGATCTAGCTGATGATTAATTAAAGAGGCCAATTTATTTTTATCAAAATCAGGGCAGAATTGTGGGTATTCTCTATCTAGTCCATAAGACCACTTTTCTAATCGCTCATGATCATACACAAACATATCTTCAATGAAATATTCGTCGCTATTGTAGCTTTTATCTAAATGAAGACCAATCCCTCCATCATAAAGTTCACCTGTAGGCAAGCGCACAGCAACATGCCAACACTCTTCATGGGATTTCATCATTACAAAGACGATATGAACTTTATACTCAAAACGATGATTCCAAGCATCAAAAAACATTTTGGCAAATACACCACAAGGGCCATAGTTGATCCTTGGTGTATTTTCATGAAAACCAAGCCATTGGTTAATTTCTTGCTGCAAATCTGACAATACAATTTGAGTGAGTGTTCTTAAAATAAAGTCAACGCGATTCTCAACTGATAGGAACGGTATTTCAATTAAGTGATATCCGCAAAGTTCATAAGCCTCTTTAAGTGCCGCATACGTTTCTATGCTCTCATTATAATCTTGTTGCCGCTCATGATCATTAATGTAAATTTCTTTCCACGGAGGAAATATAAAAGCAGTTTGGCAATATCTGTATCGTTCGACAGCATTGTTTACCTGTTGATTCTCCATGTTGCAAAACGTTTTTGCATAACCATGCAAATCTGGGATCCCTCGATCAAAAAATGCGGCAGTTCTTTCGTGTTGTATTTTTAAATAGTCATCAAGAGAGTGCATTAACATTTTTTCTAAGAATGCCTGTCGATCCCCTGTATGCATTGCATTCCCACCAAGAGTCACTTGTTCTTTAATAATATCTCGGGCAACCTCAGGCATTGTTAAGAACCCTCTCCTTTTTAATGCCATTAGTACGGATGTTTTGCCAGAACCTGGACCGCCAGTCAGAATAAAGAAATTTGATTTTAAGATTGTTTGGCTCATAGTGTTCATTCAAATTTAATAAATTTTAATTTTTAATTTGGGGCACCACTGGGGCATTATTTTAAAATTCCGGGGCTTTTTTGGGACATTCTGGGGACAATGAAAGGCCATGAAAAACAACCTTTCTTTGATTGTAACTTGATGATTATCAACAGTTTTTAGTGGTCTTTGATAGTCTTTTGTTGTCTTAAATATTGGTGGAGGCGGCGGGAATCGAACCCGCGTCCGCAAATCCTCTGCCGTCAGCTCTACATGCATAGCCTGGTCATTTAATTTAATCGTGGACCCTCCGACTGGCAGGATGATACACGACGATTCCCTGAGTTTCGCAACCTGATTCGGGATAAATCAGGAAACTAGCTTATCTTCTATGACCGTTGGGTCCACTACCTATAAGCAGGCGTGGTCAACGGGGCGCTGGTTTTATGGCAGCGCACGGTGTGGTTGACTATCGAGGCTTACGCAGCGATAGCTTCTCCAGCAAAGTTTTCATCATTTGCATTTGTGTTTAGTTGAGCCTTATTTACGAGAGATCTCATTCTCGGCATGCACTTCAGGTTTCGCAACCCACGTCGAAGCCAGGTCGCCCCCTAATCTGTACAGTTTAATTATAACATAAAATCATCGCCTGTGCCTGGGTATGAAAAAAAAAATGATGTTAGGAA